>CANHHI010000158.1 GCA_947460225.1 Flavobacteriales bacterium | reverse complement strand
ACGTGCCAATTAAACTCAAACTTCAATTCCTCTTCGGTGTATTCCGTAGAAGCCAGCCAAGTATCATAGCCCAGCACGGTAAATTTGTAATCCCTAAAACCTTGATTGCGCAAACGCTGTAAATCCGTTGAAAATCGGCTCACCCAAACCAAATCTCTCTCCATAAAGAAAATCAAATTGTCTTTATCTGCACGCAAAGCCTCCGCAATTTTTGCCATATCTTTATCGGGATATTCTGTCAAGTGCAGTTCGGTGGTCTCTTTGGCATTGTTTTGAAAAAAATCAAAGGCTTCTTGGGCGTGATTGATTTGAAATTCTTCTATTTTTTCCGTTCTACCCACCAAAATAATATTCGGCAGGGTAAAGTGCTCTTCTACATATTTCAAAATAGACTGATTGTACAAACTATCATTGGCGTACAAACTCACCGAGCGAGCGGGCAGAAACTTTGTACTGATGTATTGTGATGCCTGTGTAGGGAAATACACCACGGGCGTTCCGTGCACTCTAAAAAGATTGTTTACAGCGTCTAGCTCTACTCCGTCCAAGGGTGCGAGCACCAAATCAAATTGTTTAATATTATACCGCTCTTCAAAGGTTTTGATTTCATTGGTATCCGATTTGGTATCCAGCACAAACAGTTCGTATTCCAAACCTTTTTTAGACAAAGAGTCCAGTGCCATTTGCACACCTTGATAAACTTTTAAGGCGACTTCGGTATCGCCATAAACTTTCTGTGTGTTGTTTCTAGGGTCTTGTGTGAATTTTTTATTTTTGTCCAATTTTAAGGGCAATACTAGCGCAATGCTCAGTTTACCGTCTATAAAATCAAATTGCGTTTTTTCCGTTGGCAACTCCTCCACTTTGTCTATGCTCACTTCTTGTGGAGCAGACAAAAACGCCATTTTGGGAATTTTTAGTGCGCTATCCAATTGCACGGTTTCTTGTGTTAAATGGTTGATTTGCTTTAAACTATCCAAGGGCAAATTGTATTTTTTGGCAATACTATACAGCGTTTCCCCCGCTTTCACCCGATGCAGTATGTAGTTATCTTCTTTAACGCTGGTCAAATTGGCGAGCATAGACAGGGGCAAATATAGTTCTTGCCCAACTTTTACCGTATTTGTTTTTAATTTATTAAACTTTTGCAAATCATCGCTAGACATGCTGTATAGGCGTGAAATCCCAAAAAGTGTTTCATAAGGCTTCACCAAGTGCGTAAAAAGCAAATTATCCAAAGTTTTAACCGCTAAAACGGTCACATACACTTTTGTGCCAATGGGCAAATTGCGTTCTATTTCTGGATTTTGCTCCACCAATTCATTCACAGACAAGCCAAATTTTTGGGCGATGGAAAAAGCGGTGTTTTTTTTCTCCGCCGTATGCACAAAACACCAAGTGTCTTTTCTTTTTTCCAAGAACACCTTTGGGTTTATTGTTGTTGCGGCAAACAAATTGCCCAAAAACATTAGGCATGCCATTGCGCCAAATTGTAGGGTTTTCATAAAACAATTACAGGTTACGCATGCAAAGTTACTATATTTTCCTCGGCTAAAAAAATTAAAATAAATGCAAAGTATATTGGTTTTTTTTTATACATTTGCCCTATAACCTAAGACAAACTGTTATGATGCAACCCAATGACGTAAATCGTTTATTTGACATTTTAGACTACCAGCTGGCAAATTATCCCAGAGAAAACGCCCTGGCAGCTAAGCAAAATGGCGTATGGCAAGAAATTTCAACAAAGGAGTACATAAAGCAAAGCCATCAATTATCCGCAGGGCTTTTAGCCAAAGGCGTTAAAGCAGGCGATAAAATCGCAGTTATTTCAAACAACAGACCCGAATGGAACATCACAGACATTGCCATTCAGCAAATAGGAGCAATTATGGTGCCAATTTATTCCACCATTTCTCAGGAAGATTACGTGTTTATCTTCAACCATGCGGAAATTAGTCTGTGTATTGTGTCCGATGAATCGCTCTACCAAAAAGTAAAAAATATCAAAGAAAAAGTACCTGCCCTAACAGAAATTTACACCTACGATGCGGTAAATGGCGCACCCAACTGGAAAACACTTTTTGTTGAAAATCCTGATATAAACCAAATAAATGCCATTAAAGCGGGTATTTTCCCAGAAGATTTAGCCACAATCATCTACACCAGCGGAACAACAGGCGCACCAAAAGGCGTGATGCTTTCCCATAAAAATTTAGTCAGCAATGTGAAATTTTCGGTGGGCAAAGTGCCTTTAACTTGGGGAAAAGATAAGAGTTTGAGTTTTTTACCCATCTGCCATGTGTATGAACGCATGTTTATTTATGCTTACCAATACATGGGCGTTGCGATATATTACGCAGAAAACATGGAAAAAGTAGGCGATAATATTCGTGAAATTAAACCCGAAGTATTTAGTGCCGTGCCTAGACTCTTGGAGAAAATATTTGATAAGTTTATTGCCAAAGGCAAAGAACTCACGGGAATTACTAAAATTTTATACTTTTGGGCAATTGGTGTGGCTGAACGCTATAACCCCGAAGGCAATAGTTTATTGTATAATTTGAAATTGTTTATCGCTAGAAAATTGATTTTTTCTAAGTGGCGAGAAGCTCTAGGGGGAAATATCAAATTTATCAGTTCGGGTTCGGCAGCTTTGCAGACAAGGCTGGCGAGAATTTATAATGCAGCAGATATTCTCATTATGGAAGGATACGGGCTCACGGAAACTTCACCAATTATTTCGGTGAATACACCAGAACACATGCGCATAGGTTCTGTTGGTATGCCTTTGGACGAAGTAGAGGTGCGCATTGCCGAAGACGGAGAAATCCTCACCAAAAGCGACAGTGTGATGCTCGGCTATTACAAAAGCCCTGAAAAAACCGCAGAAGCCATAGACGCACAAGGTTATTTCCACACGGGCGACATTGGAAAATTTGAGGACGGCTATCTATTCATTACCGACCGCAAAAAAGAAATGTTTAAAACATCGGGAGGCAAATATGTTGCACCGCAACCTATGGAAAATATTTT
>CANHHI010000157.1 GCA_947460225.1 Flavobacteriales bacterium | reverse complement strand
TTTGATAGGGATTTAGGAAACATAAAACAACACTAATACCGTGCATTTACTTTGGCTTTGGTGGGGCGTGAGCCCAGAGGTTTTTGGCACACCATTTAGGTGGTACAGCCTTTGTTTTGTGGCGGCTTTTGCTTTGGGGCACCGTTTGTCGGTGTATCTGTACAAAAAAGCTGGCGCACCCGAAGAATGGGTGGACAGGCAATTTACATGGGTGGTTTTGGCTACTATTGTAGGGGCTCGCTTGGGGCATGTGATTTTTTACGACCCTGGTTATTATTTTACTGCCGAGCATTGGGTGGAAATTTTCAAAATTTGGGAAGGTGGGCTGGCTTCGCATGGGGCAACAGCCGCTTTGATTTTGACCATGTATCTCAACAGCAAATATATTACCAAAAAACCGATGCTTTGGGGCATAGATAAAATTGTGGTGATTATTGCATTGGCGGCGTTTTTTATTCGCTTGGGCAATTTGGCAAATTCCGAAATTGTGGGCGTACCAACGTCTAGCAAATTGGGTTTTGTGTTTTTTCACCCCATCAAAGAAAGTTTACTCCTCAATCTAAAAGGCATTGAGCAGGTGGATTTTGTTGCTTTGCAGAAAGATACGGTTGTAGAAGGCAAAAGCTATCAAGCGGCAAACATGCGTTTAATTTTTTCTGAAAAAGAAAAACAGGAAAGCGTGTTGGAGCAAACCCGAAAAAATGCGTTTTACCAAATTGCATTATTCCCCAGAGAAGATGCAAATCTAAAAGTATTTTCGCTCAATCAAAATATAGCAGTCAAAAGAACGGAAGATAAAAAATGGCTTAGCGAAAGTTTGGTTTGGGGTATGCCCCGCTATCCCGCACAGCTTTTTGAGGCTTTGTTTTATTTGTCGGTATTCATTTTGATTTGGTTTGGTTATACCCGCTGGCATTGGGACAAAAAAATGGGCTTTACCTCTGGGCTTTTCTTGATCTTGGTTTTTGGTTTCCGCTTTATTGTGGAATACTGGAAAGAAGTGCAAGAGGCTTGGGAAAAAGATATGCTTTTAAAACAAGGGCAGATGTTGAGTATTCCGTTTATTTTAATAGGCATATATTTTATGCTAGCAAGTTTTAAGACGAAAAATAAACCATAAAGTTTCTAAAACACCGCAAAAATTTGCGGTGTTTTTTTTATAACAATAAAATTTCTGTAACTTTGCCCCCAGCATTCAGACACATTATGGCGTATTATTTAGAATTTGAAAAGCCCCTAGAAGTTTTAGCCCAGCAATTGGACAAAGCACACAAACTCGCCCAAGAAACAGGCGTGGATATGGCAAAGACCATTGCCGAAATAGCCGAGAAAATTTCACAAACACAAAAAGATATTTACCAAAACCTAAACGCTTGGCAAAGGGTGCAACTCAGTCGCCACCAAGACAGACCCTATACTTTGGCGTATATTGAGGCTTTGACCAAAGGCAATTTTATAGAATTGCATGGGGATAGGCAATTTAAAGACGATAAAGCCATGGTAGGCGGTTGGGGAGATTTGGACGGGCAAACCGTTATGTTTATTGGGCAACAAAAAGGCATCAACACCAAAATGCGCCAATACCGCAATTTTGGCATGCCTAACCCAGAGGGCTACCGCAAGGCAAATCGCTTGATGAAAATGGCGGAAAAATTTGGCAAGCCTATTGTTACTTTTATAGATACGCCGGGGGCTTTCCCTGGCTTGGAAGCCGAAGAACGTGGGCAAGGCGAGGCAATTGCAAGAAATCTTTTGGATATGATGCAATTTAAAGTGCCTATTGTGTGCATCATTATTGGCGAAGGGGCATCGGGTGGCGCTTTGGGCATAGGTATAGGCGACAAAGTGCTGATGCTTGAAAACACTTGGTATTCTGTGATTTCCCCTGAATCTTGTTCGTCTATTTTGTGGCGCAGTTGGGAAAACAAAGAGCGTGCCGCAGAAGCCCTCAAACTCACGCCCGAAGATATGCTTAAACATGGGCTCATTGACGGCATTATTGCCGAACCACTCGGTGGTGCGCACCGCAACCCCGAATTGATGTTTGAAAAAATTAAAGAAACTTTATTGGCGGTTTTACCAGCTTTGCAAGCCAAAAATCCGCAAACGCTTGTTTTAGAAAGACAAAATAAGTTTTGTGAAATGGGTAAAGTGATTGGGTAAACCCTGTCTATAAAAATTAAGCCCGCTATAAGCGGGCTTTTTTATTTAATCAATCATCAAATCCGTGCGCTTTGCTTAGTCATCAAATTCTTCATCGGAAAACTTATCTGCCACTGTGCCTTGTTTTTGCTGGTCGCAGGGCAAGTATTTTTGAGAAATTTCAAAATCTCCAAAGGATAAGGACAAGCTGGGGTCGGCGTATATTTTTTTCATCAAATAGCCAAACATGGGCAGAGACGCATTTGCGCCTTGTCCAAATTGGGTGCTGCCAAAACGCACATTTCTATCTTCGCAACCCACCCAAACGCCCGTCACCAAATCGGGGGTTAAACCCACAAACCAGCTATCCGAATTGCTTTGCGAAGTACCTGTTTTCCCAGCTATCACTGTGTTGTATGAAATGCCTGCATAAGGTCTTTCTTCGGTTTCAGAACCATAGATACGCATGCCCGTACCGCCAAATTTAGATTTATTTGGCGAATAAACCCCACGCATGGTGCCTTTGAGCATATCTAAAACCAAAAACGTGGTTTTTTCGTCCAAAGCCGTTTTAGACATTCTTTCTGTGCGGAAAATCACGTTGCCGTTTTTATCTTCTATTTTTTTGATATACGTGGGCTTGATAAAAACGCCATTGTTGGCAAAAGTAGTAAATGCACCTGTCATTTCTAGCAAATTGGCATCAAAAACGCCCAAGGCAATGGCTGGATATGCCGCCATGTTTTTGGTGTTAATGCCCATTTCCCGCACCAATTTGATTACCGCAAGTGGTGTAGTCTGACTCATCACCCAAACCGTAACAGGGTTTAAGGAATTGGCAAAAGCATATTTTAAAGAAATAGATTCATGGCTAAATTCATAATTATCACTTTTGGGGCACCAAGACTGCCAGCCGTCTTTGGTGTTT
>CANHHI010000156.1 GCA_947460225.1 Flavobacteriales bacterium | reverse complement strand
GGTGTTATGTTCTCTTTGGAGCACGCAGTCACGGGTAAAAACCACTTAGCTATTTGCTGTTTTTGTAAAACATACTAGCAAAAAGTATCGATACTCCACGTGGTCAATTTGCTGTGTATGTTTTACTTTTGCAAGTTTAGCAAATATTTTCCGAAAACACAAAATAAAAACGCAAGAAAATTTCAAAAAATTTTATTTTCCTAGAATTTGCAAGGGTTCTGCGCATTTTCAGGACATTGTAAAAATCAGTTAAACACCGTTAAAAATGGTTAAATGATGTTGTTTTTTGTTGCAAATTTTTGTATTTCTTTGTATAAAAGGGAACGGTTACAAACCGCAGGCATAGCCTGTTTTACGCACATCGTGCGTTTTAATCTGCTTCGCAAGCAAAATATCCAGCCATTACAACGCCTGCACCGCAGGTGCAGATTAAAACGGACTATGTCCGTGCCTGGGCAAGTAAAATGCGGTCTTTGCCTTGAAAATCTTTGATGATTTCTGGATTTAAGTGCTTGGGCACAATTTGCAGTAATGCTTGGGCAAAATCCTCATGAATTTCTAGCACAATGGCACCGCCTGGCTTTACGTGTTTAACACTCAAATCAAAAATGCGCTTGTAAAATAACAAAGGCGTTTGGTCGGGCACAAAAAGGGCTTGATGCGGTTCTGCCTCCACCACGTGCTTTGCCATGCTGGATTTTTCAGATAGGGGAATATATGGGGGATTGCTTAAAATATAATCGTATTGGTCTTGCAGGGACTCTTGTAAGATATTTTTTTTATAAAAATGAATTTCTAAATCATTGCATAAAGCATTTTGGCGAGCAGTTTCTAGGGCTTCTTCGCTAATGTCTATAGCGTCCACCTGCGATTTGGGCAGATTTTTCTTGACAGCGAGCGCAATGCAAGCACTGCCCGTGCCGATGTCTAAAATTTTATAGGATTTGTTTTTGTCCACTTTTTGCAAAAATAAACTAACCATTTCCTCGGTTTCTGGTCTTGGGATAAGCACGTTTTTATTGACACAAAGGGTAAGTCCTAAAAATTCCACCTCGCCAAAAATATACTGTATGGGCTCGTGCGCACAAAGCCTTTTGATGCAATTCAGCCAAAGCAAGAGCTCACTTTCAGAAAGATATAGACTGTTTTGGTAGAGCAAGATTTCGGTGGCGTTTTTTTTGAGGTAATGCTGGCAAGCCCATAAAAATAAATGTTTTGTTTCGCTTTCTCCGTGTATGGGCAATATTTTTTTATAAAAATACGCCTTCATCGTGCTTAATTTATTATCTTTGACCTGCATGGCTAAATTTACTGCAAAATAAAGCAATTATGAGCAATAATTTCACAAAACAGGACTTTTATTTTATGGAACAGTGCCTATTGCTTGCCAAAAAAGGCATAGGACACGTAGAACCCAATCCGAGAGTGGCTTGCCTTGTGGTGCATCAAGCAGAAATCATTGCCAGCGGTTATCACAGCAAATTTGGTGCGCCACACGCCGAAGTTGAAGCCTTGCGCAACATCACAGACCCCAGCATATTGCAAGCCTGCACTTTATATGTAAATTTAGAGCCTTGTAGTCATCATGGGAAAACGCCACCTTGCGTGGATTTGATTTTGCAAAATCCACCCAAACGGGTTGTGATTGCGCAAAGCGACCCTTTTGATTTGGTGCAAGGCAAAGGCATTGAAAAATTATTGGCGCACGGCGTTCAAGTAGATGTGGGGATTTGCGAAAAAGACAGCCACCAGCTCAATGCGCCCTTTTTTACTTTTCACCAAGAAAAAAGAACCTATCTGCGCCTAAAATGGGCACAAACAGCAGACGGTTTTATGGATAAATTGCGCCACGCAAACGAAAAAGGCGCATTTGGCATTACGGGCAAAACATCACAACACTGGACACACCAACAAAGAGCCAGCGCACAAGCAATTTTGGTGGGCAAAAATACGGTCTTGGTGGACAACCCAAAACTAGATGCAAGATTTTTTGATGAACACAAAAAAATCGTGCGCTACGTGATAGATAAAAATTTGGAAATTCCCAGCCATTATCAAATATACAGCGATGATTTGCCCACGGTCATTTTCAATGCGCATCATGCGGAGAAAGGTTTGAAAAGCAAAGTAAAACTTGATTTTTCAAATGCCAAAATCGTTTTAGACCAAATTTCAGCTTATGCTTACGCCGAAGGTGTGCAGAGCCTTTGGGTGGAAGGCGGTGCTTTTTTGCTCGGTGAATGTTTAGCGCATGATTATTGGGACGAAATCCATGTCTTACGTGCGCCACAAAAAATAGGGCAAGGCTTGACTGCGCCAGCTGTGCCAACATCTGCCCAGCTCCACAAAAAATCGCCACTCGGCGAAGACACGCTTTATACCTATGTCAGAGAAAACGCATTATAAAACTTTGGCAAAATCAGGCACCTTTTTGCACAAGGAAAAAGCCAGCAAGCACTATGGTTTTGCTTTTCATGTGGAATGCGAGGAACACGTAAAAACCGAACTCAACGCCTTGAAAAAGAAGTATTTTGATGCTACGCATCATTGCTATGCGTACGTGTTGGGGATAGACAAAATCCAAACCCGTGCTTTTGATGATGGCGAACCCAACAACACGGCTGGCATGCCGATTTTGGGGCAAATACAAGCCCTAGCCCTCACGCAAACTTTAGTGGTGGTTGTGCGCTATTTTGGAGGAACAAAATTGGGTACAGGCGGCTTGATGCAAGCCTACAAAGAAACTGCTAAGGGCGCATTACTGGACGCAAGCATTGTGGAAAAGCCTATTATGGTGCATTACCAAATTCAGGCGCCTTATCCGCTGTTGAGCGAGGTTTTGGGGATTATACGCCAAGCACAAGGCGAAATTATAGAGGCGGACTATCAAGACCCTTGTCTTTTACGCTTTGCCGTGGCAAGGTTTTTGGCACAAAAATTACTGGATAAATTGCTTTTGCTAGGCTTTAATTGTTAAATACCGTCTCCAAAGGCACCCTATGCAAAATAGACTTGCCCAAAGTAACTTCATCGGCGTAGGTAATGGAGTCACCCATGCTGATGCCTCGGGCAATGGTAGAAAGCACAATAGGCT
>CANHHI010000155.1 GCA_947460225.1 Flavobacteriales bacterium | reverse complement strand
GTAGTGCAGACTAAAACGCACGATGTGCGCCTGCCGTAGGCAGATTAAAGCATCTCTGATGCCCTGCGAAGCAGATTACGTGCAGGGTTTGCCTGCCCTGCGCCAAAGGCGCGCAGACAAAAACGCACAATGTGCGCAGGCTATGCCTGCGGACTATGTCCGCTAGCCTGTGCTTTTTTCTGCAAATACCGCAAAATTTCGCCTTTTACCAATTCCATAAAAGATTTCATGCCCGCATACACTGCCACGCTAAAAAACAAAATATCTATTACAAAAATCTTCCAGAAAGGTGCTTTGATGCGCAAAATAATCGGTGTGCATAAAAATACCACAGCCACCACAGCCCACACCCAAACAAGGGTGTTTTTCCATGGCTTTTTGATTTTTTGCTGGGCTTTGTGCAATTCAGGCTGGTGCAGGCGCAGATAAAGCTCTCTGATGCGCCTTTCCGCTTCTTCCAAAGCGGCTTGCAACACCTGCACCAGCATTTCCTTGCTGAGCACTTTAATTTCGGTGGTGTCGCCAAACAGAAACACCACATAATTGCCTTTTTGTGCCAATTTCAGCTGTGTGCCTTGCTGAGAAGGAAACTCCAAAATCAAATCGGCTTTGCCAGCTTCGTGGCTTTCGTGGCAAATCAAAGGCTCTATTTTATAAAATTTAGCCAACTCTCGCACTTGCGCCAAGCTCTCAGGGCTTCCGTTCCAAAGCACATATCTCATGGAGGTAGAATACATATTACAACGCTAAAACAATGGGTACTTGTGCAAGTGCTTTGTCCAATCCCGCTGGATTTTTTCCGCCTGCCGTGGCAAAAAAATCTTGCCCACCGCCACCGCCTTGAATTTCTTTGGCGAGTTGTTTGGCAATATCTGCCGCATGCCATTTTTTGCTTTGCACCAAATCTGGGCTAATCAATACACTAATTTGTGGCACATTTTGGTATAAACTGCCCACCACCACCAGCAAGTTTTCTTTTTGCTCGGCTTTGATTTGAAAGAGTAAATCTTTCACACGCAAAGGGTCTAGCTCTATTTTTTGCACAATCAAACGCAAACTATTGCGGTTTTCGGCACTGTGTAGCCAAGATTTTTTAAGATTTTGTATTTTCTCTTGATATAAAGTATTCAATTCGCTTTGCAATTGTTCTTTTTCTTCCAAAACTTGCAAAAATGCCTTGTGCACATCTTTGGGGTGTTTGAGTTCTTCGGCAATCATTTTTAACTGCTCGCTTTGCGCATGGAAATAAGCCAATGCACCCGATGAGCTTAAAGCCTCTATGCGTCTAACGCCAGCTGCCACAGAACTTTCAGCAATAATTTTGAAAAACCCAATTGCCCCCGTACTGCTCACATGCGTGCCTCCGCAAAGTTCCATAGAATGCCCAAATTGAATCATGCGCACTTTGTCGCCGTATTTTTCCCCAAAAAGTGCCATGGCACCTTTGTTTTTGGCTTCTTGCAAAGCTATATCTCTAAATTCTTGCAGGGGAATATTTTTTTGGATATGTTGGTTCACCATGTTTTCCACCGCTTCCAATTCCTCGGGTTTGAGTTTGGTAAAATGTGAAAAATCAAAACGCAAACTTTTTGCCTGTACCAGTGAACCCTTCTGCTCTACATGCGTGCCTAGCACACTGCGCAGGGCTTCATGGAGCAAATGCGTTGCAGAGTGGTTGGCGGAACTTAGGTGTCGGTTTTCTTTGTTTACTTGTGCGGTAAAAACTGCTTCTATATTTTCGGGCAAATGCTCCACCAAATGCACAATTTGTTGATTTTCCTTTTGGGTGTTCAATACCACAATATGCTCGTTGGCATTGTGCAAATAACCTATATCGCCTGCTTGCCCGCCAGATTCTGCGTAAAAAGGCGTAGGTGCAAGCACCAGCTGATAGCGTGTTTCGCTTTGTTGAACAATTTGCCTGTAACGCACAATTTTGGTCTCCGTCTGCAAATGGTCGTAGCCAATGAAATTGTCCAAAGGCAAGTCTCCATGTACATCAACCCAATCTTGGGCTTGCACCAATGTTGCCTTGCGTGAACGATTTCTCTGCTCGGCGAGTAGTTTTTCAAAATGCGCAATGTCCACCACCAAATTTTCTTCTTTGGCGAGCAATTGCGTCAAATCTATGGGAAAACCGTAGGTGTCGTATAGTTCAAAGGCAAAAGTACCGTCTATGCTTTGCGGTTTTTTGCTCAAATATTCCGAAAAACGGGCAATGCCTTTTTCCAAAGTGCGCAAAAAGTTTTCTTCTTCTTCCCGAATCACTTGTTTGATAAGCTCGCCTTGTTTAATCAGTTCAGGAAAAACCGTACCCATTTGCTTTTGCAAAATGGTAAGCAAAGCATATAAAAAAGGTGTTTTGAGTTGTAAAAAACTATACCCATAACGCACAGCACGCCTCAAAATACGGCGCACCACATAGCCTGCGCCAGTGCTAGAAGGCAATTGTCCGTCTGCCAAAGTAAAAGCGATCGCCCGAATATGGTCTGCGATGACACGCATGGCGATGTCTTGTTTGCTGTCGGTTGCCCCATATTTTAAACCGCTTACCGCCTCTATTTGCCCAATAATCGGCGTAAACACGTCCGTGTCATAATTGGAGGTTTTGTTTTGCAAAACCATGCACAAACGCTCAAAGCCCATACCTGTATCCACGTGTTTGCTTGGCAAAGGGCTTAAACTGCTGTCGGCTTTGCGCTGAAATTGCATAAACACCAAATTCCAAATTTCTATCACTTGTGGGTGGTCTTGATTGACCAAGGTTTTGCCGTCTATTTTTTGGCGTTCGGCATCGCCGCGCATATCTACGTGTATTTCCGAACAAGGACCACAAGGACCTGTATCGCCCATTTCCCAAAAATTTTCTTTTTTGCCAAAGCGCAAAATGCGTTCTTTGGGCAAATATTTAAGCCATAAGTTTTCTGCTTCGGTGTCTGCGTCTAGTTTATCCTTTTCGTCTCCGCCAAAAACGGTAACATACATGCGTTCGGGATCAATGCCATATACTTTAATGAGCAATTCCCAAGCCCAGTCAATGGCTTCTATTTTAAAATAATCCCCAAAAGACCAGTTGCCCAGCATTTCAAACAGTGTGTGGTGATACGTATC
>CANHHI010000154.1 GCA_947460225.1 Flavobacteriales bacterium | reverse complement strand
CTATGTCCGTGTCTGCGTTCTAAAAAATAAACAAAAAAAACACCATGCAAACCAAAGACAGCCAAATAGTTTTTCGTATTTTTGTCTTTGTAAAAAACACTGAAAAGCGAGCAAGTATAAATATGAAAGAAAATAACAATTTTATCATTTACAACAATCCCAAGGGCGAAGTAAGAGTTGATGTTTTTATAGAAGACGAAACCGTTTGGCTCACCCAAAAAAGCATGGGGGAATTGTTTGGCGTGTCTAAATCTACAATTAGCGAGCATTTAAGCAATATATTTGCAAATAACGAGTTAGCAGAAATTTCAGTTGTTCGGAATTTCCGAACAACTGCTTCGGACGGTAAGAATTACAATACCAACTATTACAACCTTGACGCTATCATTTCTGTTGGTTACAGAGTAAATTCAAGCAAAGCCACGCAATTTAGAATTTGGGCAACTCAAACACTCAAAGAATTTATCCTCAAAGGTTTTGTCTTAGACGATAAGCGTTTGAAACAAGGGCAGACTGTTTTTGGCAAAGATTATTTCAAGGAATTGCTCCAAAGGGTGCGCTCCATTCGTGCCAGCGAACGCCGAATATACCAGCAAATCACCGATATTTTTGCCGAATGCAGCATAGATTATGATAAAAATTCAGATATAACCAGAAATTTTTATGCCATGGTGCAAAATAAATTTCACTATGCCATTACAGGCAAAACAGCCGCTGAAATCATCTATCAGTCAGCCGACAAAAACAAAGAAAACATGGGGCTTACAACGTGGAAAAACGCACCAGAGGGTAGAATTATAAAATCAGACGTAATTGTTGCCAAAAATTATTTGCAAGAAAAAGAAATAAGCCAATTGGAAAGGAGTATAACGGGCTATTTTGACTACATAGAGGGCTTGATAGAACGCCAAAACACGCTGACCATGGAGCAATTGGCGGAAAGTGTGAATAAATTTTTGACTTTTAACGAATATCGCATTTTGCAAGGCAAAGGTGCAATATCTAAACTGCAAGCCGATAAAAAAGCCGTGCAAGAATATGATGTATTTAATAAAACCCAAAAAATTATTTCAGATTTTGATAAAGAAATTAAAAAATTAGGCAATTTTTAATCCACGGACATCGTGCGTTTTATTCTGCTTCGCAGGCGTTGTAATTGCTGGGTTATTGCCCGCACGATTGCGGATTAGAACAGGCGATGCCTGCGCCTGCACCGCAGGTGCATATTAAAACGGACTATGTCCGTGTCTGCGTTCTAAAAAATAAACCAAAAAAATACCATGCAAACCAAAGACAGCCAAATAGTTTTTCGTATTTTTGTCTTTGTAAAAAACACTGAAAAGCGAGCAAGTATAATATGAAAGAAAAACAATTTGCAACGGTCATAGCCCTTATAAAACAAGCCCGTACGCATGCTATTCAAGCGGTTAATAGGGAATTGATCAATCTTTATTGGCGCATAGGTGAACACATTAGCAAAAAAGTGGAGCAAGCAGAATGGGGGCAATCTGTTGTAAAACAACTGGCAGAATACTTACAAATCAATGAACCTGATTTAAAGGGATTTTCTGATAAAAATCTCTGGCGAATGAAACAGTTTTATGAAGCCTATAAAGACTTTCCAAAACTCTCACCACTGCTGAGAGAAATCAGCTGGACAAATAATTTGACCATTTTAAGTAGAAGTAAAACAATCGAAGAGCAAGAATTCTATTTGAAACTTTGTAGCCAAGAGAAATATAGCTCACGAGAATTAGAAAGGCAAATCAATAGCGGGGTGTTTGAAAGAATTATGTTGGGCAACTCAAAACTCTCGCCACTGCTGAGAGAAATTCATTCGGGTATCAACAATAGCTTTAAAGATAGCTACGTGTTTGAATTTTTAAACCTAAGCGAACCACACAGCGAAAGCGATTTACAACATGGTTTAATTACACAAATGAAAAACTTTATTCTGGAACTCGGAAAAGATTTTTTATTTATCGGTGAAGAGTATAAGGTTCAAGTAGGAAATAGTGATTTTTTTATTGATATTTTATTTTACCACAGAGGCTTACAATGCTTAGTCGCTTTTGAATTAAAAGCAGATAAATTTAAACCTGAGCATTTGGGACAACTTAATTTTTATTTAGAAGCATTAGACCGAGACGTCAAAAAGCCCAATGAAAATCCTAGCATTGGCATTTTATTGTGTAAAGACAAAGATAAGGAAGTGGTTGAATATGCCCTAAGCCGAAGCCTATCGCCAACCATGGTTAGTGAATATAAAACCCAATTGCCTGATAGACAAGTATTACAACAAAAATTGCATGAATTGTTTGAAAACAAAATGAACCAGGCATAGCCCAAGCATCTCTGATGCCAGATTAAAACAGACGATGTCTGGTAGGGGCAACCCTTGCGGTTGCCAAACCAAAGCGAAACCCCACCTTTCGGTGGGGTTTCATCGTGGATTTAGGGTTTCACGTACACACCCAAAACAATTGAAAAATATAATGCCCACGCCTCGCCAACTGGTGCGCATCTGCCGTATCTTTAAAACAGACAACGCACCGCCATTCATCTATGTTGCAAGCAACCTAGGCAAACAGATTGGTTTTGCTGGTTTTAGCCTGTGTTTGTTTAAACAAGTGGAAGTAACTAAAACCAAAATACAACCAAGCATAGATATAGCCACCAAAGCCTTTTTAGATTAACGCCGTTACGCCAATAACCCCTATACTGTTGAATTTACAAAAAAACCCAACCTGACGATTTGTAGGTTGAATAAGATACGTCTCGTTCAGCGTGTAAAACACGCCGCGGACAACAAACGCCTTGCAGCGGGGTTATCCGTCAGGTTGGGTTATATTTAAAAAGGTACAACCGCAGCCGATTTTTTCGGCGTGCTTTGCGTCCAACACAGGACGTATCTTATTCAAGGACAAAGGTATAAAATTCTCTGCGATATTTGCAAATAATATTTGAAATATTTTTGCAGAAAAATGAATTTTGTAGGAATTACAAGGTCTGCGAAGCAGGAAACGTGCAGGGTTTGCCTGCCCTGCGAAGCAGAAAAAAAGCATCTCTGATGCCAGATTAAAACAGACGATGTCTGGTAGGGGCAACCCTTGCGGTTG
>CANHHI010000153.1 GCA_947460225.1 Flavobacteriales bacterium | reverse complement strand
GCTTCTGTGTTTTGCACATCTTCTATGACAATGCTATATTCCAAAGCACTCACCGCTGGGTCTTCTGCCTGCACGTGAATTTTATCTTTGCCTGCTTCAAAGTTTAAGGCAGAGGCTTGCGGATTGTTCATAATCAATTGCGTTACTGCTGCACCTGCATTTGTAACGCTTGATGTTGTGCCATCAACCAAAGTGATAGATTTTACATAAATCTCTCCACCCACCAACACATTGAACTTAAATTCCACACCCGCAAAAGCCGTAATGTCCTCAGGGGTTGCACCAGCCGTTGGTGCTGTTGCGCCTGCAATGGTATTGTTCCAAAAAGTGTAGAGTTTTATGTCTGCGCCTGCATTTCGCTGTGCAAAAGTAATTTTCGCAATGCGGTTTTCAGTGGCTAAGTAGGTGTTTTCAAGCACATAATCCGCATGCACACGTGCATCTTCACTTAGCACACGAATATTTTTTACAATATTTTCATCTACTTGCGAAAAATCTATAAATGCAATTGCCGTCAAATCCGCTGGGTTAATGAAGCTCGTGCCGTCTGCACTCACTTGAATTTGTGCTTTGTCGCTATATGCAAAATTTAAAGGTACGCTTGTGTTGAGCAGATATTTCTCCGCCTTGCTAGACAAATGCGTAATTTTAATTTTATTACCCGCCACAAGCTGTGCAACAGGGTTTATGTTGGCACACACACCCGCACAAATTGGCACAATGGCTGGGTTTTTAACATCTGTTAAAACCGCCTCCACCGATAGCGCATTTTTAATTTGCACCGTGTAGTCTTTGGTGGTGCCGTCTTCCGCTGTTACTCGGATTTTATTGAGCGTACCGCCTGTAATAGGCTGTGCCACTGTGCCACCAATCCAAAGCTGTTGGCTTGCCTGCACAATACCTGAATTATTCACCACCGTATATGTAGCATTAGCATCAACCGTTTGCGCAGTTTTAAGCAACACTGGACTGGCTTTGCCATTCAAAAACTGAAATACATTGCCTATTTCCAACACCGTGCCATTTAAAGCCGTTGCCAAACGATTATTTTCGCCCACATTTGCCGAACTGACATCCGTTTGTTGTACTTCTGCACTTACCAAATTAGCATCACTGCTTTGGTAGTCAAATTCAAAAGTATAGGTAGTTTTACCTGCACTGCCATTTGCCCAAAGCTCTAAAATATTTCTGGTGCTACTGTTTAAAATATCATCGGTAATATCCAAGGTAAATTCTCTAGTAGCAGGGTTTTTGGTAACCTGTGAACCATCAAATTTAATGTTATCCGCCTCTGTACGCAATGTTACTTTCACAGGAAAGCTTGCAACTGGGTTTTGTGATGCCGTTTTATCAAACAAACGTTTATTAACCCCACGCACAAAAATCTTTTTCGCAGAAAAATCTGCATTGCCACTGAGCTTTCCGTTGGTATAAGTGCCTTCTTTTTGCTCGGCAATAATATAATCCAAACTTTCTGACGTATTTAACACATCAATGTCAATTTGGTAGCTTGCTCTATTTTTGTTTAAATCTTTAACCTCCGCAATCAGTTTAGCCACGTCTGCTTGCAGACCAGGGAAAGCATAACCAACATTTGAACCCACAATGCTCACACCCGTCCAAAGCGTTTCTTGGTTGCAATCACTCGGCTGTTGCAAAACTAATTCCGCATTCGGTTTATTCTGAAAATAAATCACATTACACTTGCCTGCTTTTGCCAAAACCATTTGGATTGCTCCTTTGTTTTCATAAGCCTCCACTAAAATATTGGTGCCCGTGATGCTGTGTTTCAGCTCCAAATTACCTTGCATGAATTTTACTTCTTTCAGCTCTGGCAATAAATTGGTACTGCCTTCTGGTAAAATTGGATTGATAGCATCGTTGGGTGCTGTATTCACACAACCCGAAACACCCCTAATTTGGCTAATTGGATTGGCTAGATATACACTGGATATATTGCCCTGCAAATCTTGTGGCGTAGCAGATATAACAAAAGGATTAGACACTGGAACCGTTTGCTCATAAGGATAACCACCCTCCGTAGAACCTGAAACAATTAAATTGCCAGACGCTGGATTGCCTGCAACTGCTTGGAAAGCATCATCTGTCAATTGAACTTCTATTTGCTTACTACCATTTACATACTTGGCAAAGTATTTGGCAACAATTGGATTATCGCAAGGCTTAATATTGTTGATTTCAGGTGCAAGACCCTCCATTTGCATAACACCCAAAGTACCTAAAACATATTCTATATCCACAGCTTGCACCGATAACAACTCATTGACCGTGAAATAAACGCCTCCGTCTGTTTTGTCCATATAACCCCCAGCAACTTTATTCGCACCTGTGGCAGCATCTTTATAACGAACCACAAAAGGATCACCTGGCAAACCAAGCAAACGTGCTGAACCCAAAGGATTGGAAACTGCATAAGAGGTTAGGCTAAATTTGGTGCTAGTTGCCGTTTTTTCAAAATAGGCAAAATACGCCGAAGACGTTGGCGCAAGAAAATCTGGAATACTTAATTTATTGTTTGTATTTTTTTTACTGATGCGCCAATTTTCAACAGGCTTATCCGAAGCTGTGTATTCTAGTCTTTCAACACGTGCACTGGTCATGGCTAGCACATCGGATTGGTTTAACACCAAAGTGCTGGTCTGAACAGTGGACTGGTAGGTTTGAAAAGTGCCACTGTTTATAAAGGTTACCGCAACCTCTGGCTCCGTAGAAACAACAAAAGGACGCACCACATATACACCTCCTTCAATACGCCAAGCATGCAAAGGACCTTGGGTAATGTTTTCCTTGGGAATGTTTATGTTGTTCATTAAAACAACACCTGTTCTTTCTTTTCGCTTACAAAAAGCAAGGGCTAAAATCACCAAGATTAGTGAGAGCATAGAAATAACACCCCCCCCTTTATTGATTTTTGAGGCATTTACTCCGTTTGAAGTAAATTTGTTCATTATTTGTGCGTTCATGGACATAATATGCGTCTATTTTTAGGCAAAATTATTAAATTTTTTTCATAAAATCCAAATAATTTCAACACAAAAATGTTTGAAACTAAATGAAAATCGCTAAAAATCAAGAAAAAACGTTAAGTCTCCGTAAAGAAATTTATTTGCTTTTAACCTTATTCCAATAAGTCTGGGCGCAGACGGCGGGTTTTTTCTAAGGCTTT
>CANHHI010000152.1 GCA_947460225.1 Flavobacteriales bacterium | reverse complement strand
CTAGGGCTTGTAAAAATAAAGCATACTTTCCTGCTTTAAAACTTATGCTATCGCTTGAAAAGCCATAATTGTATTGTATTTTGAAAGCCGTATCTTTTGGCATAACAATACTTGCGCCCCGCAATGGTACTTGTTCATTGCCTAGTTCCACCAAAAGGCGGTAATTGTTTTTTTGTATTTTGCCATTCACATAAAACACCAAATCCACCAAACTATCTTTTGTCTGCGCTATGGTGTCTATGCGTGAAAATTTTGTTTCCAAGTTTAATTGTGGGTTTAGTGTAATTTCGCCCGTTTCATTGGATTGCCAAACGCCTTTTGTTTTTACAATTCTGCCTTGGTAGTGATACTCCCAGTAAAATTTATTTTTTTTTGTCAATTCTAAACTGCTGTAATAGTCTTTGGCACAGTGGTAATAAATGCCAGCCACTTCTGCTTTGAGCAAAGTTATCATGAAAAATGAAAATACGAATACAAATTTGCGCATGCTTTTCTTTTTTAGAATTTATGCCAAAAATATGTTTTTTTTTGCTTGCTTGAACAAACATATCAAAAAAAATAATACCTTTGCTGTAAAATTACAGAGCTATGTTTGAAATTACAGGAATACTCAAACTTAAAAAAGCTGAACAACAGCCGACTGCCACTTTTAAAGTGCGTGAATTTGTGGTTACCGATGCCAGTGCAACGTATCCACAGCATTTATTGTTTAGATTTTCACAAGAGCGTTGCGCCTTGTTAGATGCCGTTCAAGAAGGAGACACTGTGAAAGTGGGCTTTTTTGTGCGTGGAAGAGAATATGCGCCAGCTGATGGTGGGGAAGTGCGTTATTACAATTCTTTGGACGCTTTCCGCATTGAAAAACTGGGTGCATCTCAAAATGTGTCAGCACAAGCGGAGCAATCTTATGCCAAGCCTGCTGCGCCGTCTTCTGCCCCCGTAGCAGATGACGATTTGCCGTTCTAAACCTTTTATTGTGCAAGAAGATTATAGAGATTTTATCCGCATGGCTTTGCAGGAAGACATTGGCGAGGGGGATTTTACTTCCCTCGCCTGCGTCTCTAAAAATGCCAAGTCTAAGGCTTTTCTTTTGGTAAAAGAATCGGGGGTTTTGGCTGGTGTTTCGCTGGCAGAGCAAGTTTTTCAAGTGGTAGATGCCGATTTGCGTTTTGAAATGATATGCAAAGATGGCACACTTGTAGAAAAAGGGGATATTGCCTTTGAAGTGCATGGCTCTTCGCAAAGTTTGCTCAAATCTGAACGTTTGGTGCTCAACTTGATGCAACATTTGAGTGGCATTGCTACGCAAACCCGTCAAGTGGTGGATAAACTCCAAGGCACAAAAACCCAAGTGTTGGACAGCCGAAAAACCACGCCTTTGCTCAGAAGTCTTGAGAAATATGCCGTTAAAGTAGGAGGGGGGCACAATCACCGTTTTGGTTTGTATGATATGATTTTAATTAAAGACAATCATATTGCCAATGCAGGCAGTGTTACCAACGCTTTAACGCAAACAAAGGCTTATCTTTCTGACAATCATTTGCATTTGCAAATAGAAATAGAAGTGCGCAATTTGCAAGAATTGGCGGAAGTTTTGGCATGCGGCGGTGTGGATAGAATTATGCTTGATAATTTTTCTATTGCGGATACCCAAGCGGCACTTGAAAAAGTGGCTGGCAGGTTTCCCGTGGAATCTTCGGGGGGCATTACCTTAGACAATGTGCGTGCTTATGCCGATTTGGGCGTGGACTACGTGTCTATGGGTTGTTTGACCCATTCTGTGCGTGCTTTAGATTTGAGCTTGAAGCAAAAGATATAAATCTGGCACCGTAGTTCAATGGATAGAATAGAAGTTTCCTAAACTTTAGATATGGGTTCGATTCCCATCGGAGCTACCATGATAACGCCTATACATTGGGGCGAGCATGCGCTTGCCACAACATTAGACCAAATGCTTGCTCAGCATGAGCAGGTTTTTTTGCTCTTGGACGAAAATGTACTGGAATTTTGTTATCCCAAACTCTTAGCCATTTGCCCCGCTTTAAAAAAAGCCGAGGTGATAGAAATAGAAAGCGGAGAGGCACAAAAAAACATAGACATTGCCACCCAACTTTGGGAAATGCTCACCCAGCACCAAGCCACACGCAAAAGTTTGTGGATAAATTTGGGTGGGGGTGTGGTTTCGGATTTGGGTGGATTTGTGGCAGCCACTTATAAAAGAGGCATTGATTTTGTGCAAATTCCCACCACTTTGCTCGCCCAAGTAGATGCTTCTGTGGGGGGCAAACAAGCCATAGATTTTTTGGATTATAAAAACCAAATCGGTGTTTTTGCCATGCCCAAAGCCGTGTTTATTCATGCGGATTTTTTGGATACCTTGCCCGATAATCACCTTTTGGCGGGTTTTATGGAAATGGTGAAACACGCTTTGATTTTAGACAAGGCTTATTGGCAAGATTTGCAACACCTGCAAATAGACACGGTGGCAGACTTACTGCCACTCATTCAACGCAGTGTGGAAATCAAGCAGTCTGTTGTGGCGCAAGACCCCACCGAGCTTGGACTTAGAAAATGTTTGAATTTTGGGCATACCTTTGGGCACGCCCTAGAAACGCTTTTGATGCACAGTGAAAATCCGCTCTTGCACGGCGAAGCCGTAGGTTTGGGTATGATTTTAGAAACCAAACTTTCTGCACATTTGGGATTTTTGCCCCAAGCAGAAGCCACAGCAATTATTGCTTACCTTGAAAAACGCCTTGCCCACCTTTTGCCTATATTGGAAAAAATAGATATTCAGGCACTTTTGCCACTTTTATTGCAAGACAAAAAAAACACCAATACCGAGCAGATTTCTTTTGTATTGCTCAAAGGTATTGGCAGTTTTATTTTGGATATTTCCCTAGATGCAAATGCTATTCACGCATATAGTCCGCAGGCATAGCCTGTTTTACGCACATCGTGCGTTTTAGTCTGCTTCGCAGTCTAAATCTTTCGCTTCTAAAATAAAACTCCGCCTGTCTGTTGTCATATTATAAAATTCAATACGTTTTTGTGTAATATCTTCTTGCTTTGCCAGTATTTTGGTTATTGTATCTTTATTGTCTTTCGAGCATTTTGTGCCAAAATACACGGCTTTTATTGTTAAGCCCAATTCTTTAAAGGGTTTAACCACGTTGGTATCTTCCTTGTTGCTTTCATCAAAATGAAATAATCGCACCTCGTTTTCATATTGCCAATCTGTGGCT
>CANHHI010000151.1 GCA_947460225.1 Flavobacteriales bacterium | reverse complement strand
TAGAATCCATCATTTCGCAAAGAATGAACTTTGCAACATTCATCTGCTGGCGAACGTATTCGACTGAACCCCAGCCCCATGGCAATGGGTATTTTCCAATATTTTCTGTTGTAAGCCTGTCCAAGACCCGGTATGCCTGCCGACATAAGTCCTGCATAAGTCGCCCGCCAATACCGAGGGCGTTTTATTTTCACGCGCTTTGCTTCTTCTTCCTCGTCTTCCTCGGTGTTTGTGTTTTGTGATGAAGAGGGCAAAGTTGCTTGCGAAGCCATGTTCATAATCCCGCTGGCTTGGGCAAAAAGCCCATGGTGCAATCCTATAATTTGGACAAATCCCCAAATCACTAAAACCCTTGCGATGTTCATCCTACTGCCAATCCAAGTAAATCTAAAATTTTATGTAAATCCGCTTCGTTGTTAAAGTCTATGGATATTTTACCCTTTCCTTTATCATTGGCTTGCACGGCAACCTTGGTGTCAAACAAGGCACACAATTGCTCTTTAATGCTTTCAAAACGCTCGCTTTCGGCGTATTCTTTTTTCTTAATTTCTTTCTCTGCTTGTATTTGCGCAATTTCTTGCACTTCTTGCATGGGATTTTCTTTGGTGTTTTTCACCAAATCTTCGGTTTGCCTTACCGACAAGTTTTCCTCCAAAACCATGGCGAAAACTGCCAATTGCTTATCCGCAAAGTCTTCCAAACCTGCCAAAGCACGGGCATGCCCCATGGATATTTTACTGTCTCGAATAGCTGCTTGAATTTCAGCAGGCAATTTCAATAAACGCAAGTAATTGGCTACTGTGGAGCGTTTTTTAGCCACTCTGTCGCTCAATTCTTCTTGGTTGAGTTTGCACTCTTCCATGAGTCGCTCGTAAGAAACGGCAATTTCTATGGCGTTTAAGTCTTCCCTTTGTATATTTTCAATCAATGCCATTTCTAGCATCAATTGGTCGTTTTCTTCCGTGGGTCTTACATAAGCAGGTATTTCCGTGAGCCCTGCTATTTTACTGGCTCTAAAACGCCTTTCCCCCGAAATAATTTCATATTGTTCGTTGCCTCTTTGGCGCACGGTAATGGGCTGTATCACGCCGTGTTGGGCAATAGACAAAGCCAATTCATGCAAAGCCTCTTCATTGAAATGCACCCTTGGATTAAACCGATTGGCTTCAATGTGTGCAATCGGCAAATGCGCCACAGAACCCAGCACCGATGCAGGTTCTTCCACAGAAGCATTTTTATAAGCGTCCGCATCAGCCAATAAAGCCTCTAAACCTTTTCCAAGTCCTCGTTTTCGCTTATCGTTACTCATGCCGTTTCAGTACTTAATGCTGGTTTTTTTTGTTTATTTTTCTCCAAAACTTCTTTTGCCAGGTTCATGTAGTTAATCGCACCTCTTGATGCTGCATCATGCACCACAATGGTTTCTCCATGGCTAGGTGCTTCGCTGAGTCTTGCATTTCTGTGGATAATCGTATCAAAAACAATGTCTTTAAAGTGTTTGCGCACTTCTTCCACCACTTCCACCGATAATTTCAAGCGAGAATCATACATGGTCAGTAAAATGCCTTCTATTTCCATGTCGGTGTTGAGCCTGCTTTGCACAATTTTAATTGTGCTGAGCAATTTACCCAAACCTTCCAAGGCAAAATACTCGCATTGCACAGGAATAATCACAGAATCACAAGCTGTGAGCGCATTTATAGTTGTCAAACCCAGTGATGGCGAACAATCTATAAATATAAAATCAAAATCCTGTTTGAGGGCTTCGGTTACTTCTTTCATGCGCATTTCTCGGTTGGGCAGATTGATCATCTCAATTTCTGCACCCACCAAGTCTATATTAGAGGGCAAAACATACAAATTTGGGCTTGATGTTTTCAAAATAAAATCCTTGGGATTAGCTTGCCCGAGCATACACTCGTAAACCCCACCCTTTATTTTTTTTGGGTCAAAACCCACACCAGAGGTTGAGTTGGCTTGTGGGTCGGAGTCTATAATTAAAGTTTTATACTCCAAAGCACCCAAACAACTGCCCAAGCTCAAAGCTGTGGTGGTTTTTCCGACGCCCCCTTTTTGGTTGGCAATGGCAATTACTTTTCCCATAATGACGAAAATATCGACTGTATTTAATTTTTGTTATGAACGATTTCAGATAACAAAGTTCGTGGATTTTTTGTAAAAAACCCCCTTAGCGAAAGTTTATTTTTTCCACATTGTTGAAAACTTGCTTATAACATGCGCAAAGAATCCACTTCATAAGCACTCAAAAGTCTCCAATGTCCTCGTGGCAAGTCTTTTTTTGTAAGCGTACCAAAACACACACGGTCTAGTTTAACCACTTCATAGCCCAAATGCTCAAACATACGGCGCACAATTCTATTTTTACCAGAACTAATTTCTATGCCCACTTCTGTTTTTTCCCCTTGAATATGATGTGCTTCATCGACTTTAATAAATCCGTCGTCCAGCGTAATGCCATTGATTAAACTTTGCAAATCTTCATTGCGCACTTTCTTATCTAGCGTGGCGTGGTATATTTTTTTGATGCTAAATTTTGGGTGCGTCAATTTCAAAGATAAATCTCCGTCATTGGTAAACAGCAAAAGTCCTGTGGTGTTTCTATCGAGCCTTCCCACTGGAAAAATGCGTTCTTTGCAAGCATTTTGCACCAAATCCATTACTGTTTTTCTGCCTTTTTCATCATCAACGGTGGTGATAAAATCTTTGGGTTTATTCAAGAGTAAATATACTTTTTTCTCGTGGTTGAGCAAATTGCCCCCGTAACGCACAGTGTCGGTGTTTTTAACCCTGTACCCCATTTCCATAACCACATTGCCATTCACAGACACGGCACCCGCCAATATCAATTGGTCTGCGTCTCTGCGAGAACAAACCCCAGCATTGGCAATATATCTATTCAAACGCATGCCATCTTCTGCCGATGCACCAGCACGGCGTTTTGGGGCAAAAGCTTTTTTGCCGTGATAATCTGCTCTGGCGTTATAGTTGCGCTCGGAGGGATTTGCAAAACCACCCCAAGTTCTTTTTCTTTTCAGTGGATTTTCAGGCGTTTCTCTTCTCGGTGGTCTGTCGCCGTTTGCATCGTCTCTTCTTGGTGGTCTTTCCGTCCAATTGCTTTGTCTAGGCGGTCTGTCGCCGTTTGCATCGTCTCTTCTTGGCGGTCTTTCCGTCCAATTGCTTTGTCTAGGCGGTCTGTCGCCCGTTGCATTATCTCTTCTTGGCGGTCTTTCCGTCCAATTGCTTTGTCTAGGCGGTCTGTCGCCCGTTGC
>CANHHI010000150.1 GCA_947460225.1 Flavobacteriales bacterium | reverse complement strand
TTGGTTTCTGAATGCGAGTGCAAAGTTAAGTACTTTTATTTAAACCACCAAATTTATTTTCAAAACTTTTAGATTTATTTTTTCAGTATTTTGTTTTGCTCAAAACCACTCTTGGTTTCTGAATGCGAGTGCAAAGTTAAGTACTTTTATTTAAACCACCAAATTTATTTTTTAAAACTTTTAGATTTATTTTTTCAGTATTTTGTTTTGCTCAAAACCGCTCTTGGTTTCTGAATGCGAGTGCAAAGTTAAGTACTTTTATTTAAACCACCAAATTTATTTTCAAAACTTTTAGATTTATTTTTTCAGTATTTTATTTTGCTCAAAACCACTCTTGGTTTCTGAATGCGAGTGCAAAGTTACAACCTTTTATTTAAATAGCAAGCGTTTTACTTAAATATTTTTATTTTTTTCCAAACTAATGCGCTTCTAGCCAATCTAAACCTGTTGATATATCTACCTTTAAAGGCACACTAGGCAAATCAAAACATTGCTCCATAATTTGCTTGATTTCTTGCATAAGCCAATCTTTTTCTTGTGCATGAACCTCAAATAATAGTTCATCATGCACCTGCAAAAGCATGGTTGTTTTGCATTTATTTTGATGCAAAAAGGCTTGAACATGCAACATAGCTAACTTGATAATGTCTGCTGCGGTGCCTTGTATAGGCGCATTGATGGCATTTCTTTCGGCAAAAGCACGAACAAACTGGTTGGCAGAGTGAATATCTGGCAAATATCTTCTCCTACCTAGCAAAGTTTCACAATAACCTAGTTTTTTTGCCTGCGCCACAACATCTGCCATATATTGCTGTACCGCTGGATACTCTATAAAATAGTTTTCTATAATTTCTTTGGCTTCCGAGCGAGCAATAGCAAGGCTCTCCGCCAATCCGAAAGCAGTTTGCCCATAAATAATGCCAAAATTTACCGCCTTCGCATTTCTGCGCTGTTCAAAAGTAACCTCTTGAAGTGGCACGTGATAAATTTTAGCGGCTGTATTTTTATGTATATCTTGATTTAGCACAAATGCGTCTATCATGTTTTTGTCCTGCGCCAAGGCAGCCATAATGCGCAATTCCACTTGGGAATAATCCGCAGACATCATCAAAAAATCTTGGTTTTTCGCAGAAAAAGCCTTGCGGATATACCTACCCTGTTCGGTTTTTACGGGTATATTTTGCAAATTGGGCTTGGTGGACGACAATCTGCCTGTTGCTGTAACCGCCTGCATGAGCGAGGTGTGTATTCTGCCTGTTGTGTGGTGAATAAGCTGTGGCAAAGCATCTACATAAGTAGATTTTAATTTTTTAATTAAGCGATAAGACAAAATCAGGGGGACAATGGCGTGTTCCTTGTGGTATTTTTGCAGTTCCTCCTCCGAAGTGGCGTATTGCCCCGTTTTTGTTTTTTTAATTTTTGCACCACCTATTTGCAAAGTTTCAAATAACACTTGCCCCAACTGTTTTGGACTATCTAAATTAAAAGGGAAAGGGCAATAATTAAAAATTTGTTCGGAAATTTCTTGAATGCTCGTTTCTAATTCGGTGCTATATTTTTTCAAAAATGCCGTGTCCACATAAACGCCCGCAAGTTCCATATCTGCAAGCACAAAAACAAGGGGATTTTCTATTTGGGTGAAGATTTTATGCAACGCTGGTTTATCCAAAAGTTCCGCTTGGAGTTTTTCGTACAGTTGAAAAGTGATGTCAGCATCTTCACAAGCGTAGTCTAATAAAGTTTCTTTGTCCACCAAACGCATGGACATTTGATTTTTTCCTTTTTTGCCAATCAATTGCTCAATGGGAATGGGCGCATAACTTAGATATTTTTGTGCCAATGCGTCCAAACCGTGACTGCCTTCTGGATTTAACAAATAATGTGCCAGCATGGTATCAAAGAGTTGATTTTTGACCACAACGCCATATTTATGCAATACTTTTAAATCGTATTTGAAATTTTGCGCCACCAAAGTTTTGGTTTCATCTATAAATATAGACGCAAAGGCGTTGATTTTTATTTTTGCTTCTTCAAAATCAACAGCAAACGGCACGCAGAAAACTTCACCGGGTTTTAGGCAAAAAGTAACGCACACCAATTCTGCGTCTAGTTCTTCTAAATCTGTGGTTTCGGTGTCAAAGGAAAAAACTGTGCTTTGGTGCAAGGCATGTATCAATTTTTCTAATGCTTCTGGGGTGTTTACCCATACATATTGATGCGGGACATCTTGCAGGGTTTTTAGGGAACTTGCCACAGGTTCGGGTTCGGTGGCAAGTTGCTCTGTAATGGTTTCTTCGGTAAAAAAGCGTTTAGCTAAATTTTTAAATTCCAATTCTTCAAAAAGTTGTTGCAATTTGGCTTTGTCCATGCCCCCAATTTTGGTGGCGTTATAATCCAATTGCAGTGGCACGTCCGTAATGATGGTTGCCAATTGCTTAGACAATATGCCCTGTTCTTGGAATTGCTTGATGTTTTCGCCTACTTTGCCTTTGATTTGGTGTGCATTTTGAATAATATTTTCTAAACTTTCGTATTCAGCGATAAGTTTTTGGGCAGTCTTCTCCCCTACCCCTGGAATGCCCGGAATATTATCAGAAGCGTCTCCCCAAAGGGCGAGCAAATCTATCACTTGGCTGGGGGATTTGACTTGGAATTTTTCACAAACCTCCGACACACCCCAAATTTCACTGGGTTTGCCCGCCAAGGAAGGACGGTACATAAAAATATTGGGTCTGACAATTTGCGCATAGTCTTTGTCGGGTGTGAACATATAGACTTCTAAATCCTGTGCTGCCGCTTGAATAGCCAATGTGCCGATGATGTCGTCTGCCTCGTAGCCTTCTAAGATGTAAATCGGAATGCCCATGGCTTGCAGAATATCTTTGCAATAAGGCACCGCCCAACGTATGTCTTCGGGGGTGGCTTCTCGGTTGGCTTTATAGGCTTCAAACATTTCGCTGCGCAAAGTGAGGCTGGGCGCATCAAAAGCCACGGCGATATGGTCAGGTTTTTCCTTTTTTAAAAGTTCTTGCAGGGTGTTGATAAAACCAAAGACGGCAGAGGTGTTTTGCCCTTTGCTGTTGGATATGGGGGTTCGGCTAAATGCAAAATACGCACGGTAGATAATAGCGTAAGCATCTATCAAAAATAAACGGGGTTTTTTGTCTGAATACATGTTACAAATATACAAAAAATCGCAGACTTCGTCTGTTTTAATACCTGCTACGCACGGGCTAGATAACCCAGCGATAAAAACGCCTGCCGTAGGCGTTAATCAATGGGCAAGCAAGGTACATTCTAGGCATAAACAATACGCCCCCATTATGTTGGTATTTTTGTGGTATTTTTTTATTTTCGGCGTGTACATTTTA
>CANHHI010000149.1 GCA_947460225.1 Flavobacteriales bacterium | reverse complement strand
TGTTCCACCAGCAAAGCACAAGTTTGGGCATCTTGCGCCGTACCCAAAAGATAAACGGTATGCGAATCGTCCAGTTTATCTATACACTCCTTCCATTTATGCACGGGCAGTTGCTTGGTATGCCAAACCGAACACGGCGCAATGCAAATATAAGGCGCATCTTGATAAGGCAATACTTTTTCATAATCCTGTGCGCTGGGGTAGAGCCTAGACAAATAGCGTTTATCATCGGTTATATCTTCAATCAAGGACAGACAGCGGTCTATTTCGTGCCAGTCGGGCGCAAAATAATAAGGTAATTTTTTGTCAAATAGGAAAGACAAGGGATTTTTATCAAAACCACGCACATCTTTGCCAGCAGAAAGCACGCTAAGCAATCCTGTACTGAAGTAACGTTGTACGTTTAAGACCAAATCGTATTTTTCGGCTCTAATGGCATACAATAATTTAAACCAATTGCTGTATTTGTTATTTTTTTTGTCCCATACGTAAAGCGTGTGCACAAAAGGGTGATTTTCCAGTAGATTTTCATTGCCTTTGCGCAATACAAAATCCAAACGAGCATCTGGAAAAAACACATGTAATTTTTCCAAAAGTGCCGTAGCCAGTACCACATCGCCCAAAAAAGCCGTCTGAATAATAAGTATTTTTTTCATAAGCTGTCTATTTGTCCGTCTTTTAATGTAATTTGCCTATCGGCTAGATTTGCCAAGGATTTGTTGTGGGTAACCACAATAAACGTTTGTGCCATTTCTTTGGATAATTCCGAAAATAATTCATGCAAAAGCAAGGCGTTTTCAGAGTCCAAATTGCCTGAGGGTTCGTCTGCAAGCACGAGTAGGGGTTTGTTAATCAAAGCCCTTGCAATCGCTACTCTTTGCTGCTCTCCACCCGACAAAGTCGCTGGAAACCTATCTTGATACGCCAAAATGCCCAACCTGTCTAACAAAGTCAAAGCATAAGTTTTGGCATTTTTTAAGTCTTTTCCGCCAATTTGTGCAGGCAATAAAATATTTTCAAGCACCGTAAATTCACTCAAAAGATGATGAAATTGATACACGAAACCTATATTTTCATTGCGAAATTTAGCAAGTTCTTTGCCTTTCATAGCGGAAAGAGGCGTTTTTTTATAAAAAACCTCTCCCGATGTAGGCGTGTCCAAAGTACCCAAAATATTGAGCAAAGTACTCTTGCCCGCACCAGATGCGCCCAACAAGCAAACCACCTGTGCAGGTTCAAAACTTAAAGAAATATTTTGCAAAACCTTATGTTCTCCAAAGGATTTAACTATGTTTTCGGCACGCAACAAGCACATAACGTTGTGTATTTTAAGTTTCAAAGATACATTTTTTTTTGCATCATTCACTCTTTTTGCGTAAATTGCAAGCCAAAAAACATCATCATTATGCGTCTTTTTGCGTTTCTAGTTATTTTCACTTGCACTTCGGCAATTTGTCAAGAGTCCAATAGGGTTTCTTTGGGTTTATTGTGGGCAAAAAATGATAGCAAATTTCAAAGTGAAGTTGGCAAATCTTTTTATAAATTAAAAGTTTCCGATAAATTCAATGCGCACAACACCAATAAAAGGGAAATTTTTGTTTCCCCCAGCATTCAAGCTGTTGATAAAACAATAAAAAAAGAAAAAATTGCCAATGAATTACTGGCAAAATGGTTCAACCGCAAGGAAAATGGTGAATTTGACACCAAACTCCTAGAAGAAAGAGGTTTGTACAGTGCCAGCGATGCGGAAATGTTACAAGCCAATGCCTCACAAAGAGGGCTGGCAAATTTAGATGCAAAAGCCTTGAATTTAGTTGATTTGACTTATTTAATGGTTTTTTCGGTGGATAGTTTGGAGGATTATAAAATTATTTATGACAAGCAAGACGCAAGACGCAAAAAAAATGCGGAAGTTTTAGGCATATCCTTTGTGCCTGTTGTGCGCAAAAAAAATGGCTATTCAGGAAATGCACGGGTTTTTGTGTATAAATTAAATTTTAATGACAGCACGAGTCAAGTGTTTTTTGAAAATTATTGGATCAACGAAAATGACTCCAACAAACAAGCCAAGAAAAATGCCTTTGAGCAAAATGATTTCGCTTTAAATCTTGTTACGGCAATGGATTTTCAAGCAGAAGCGAGCCAAAACAATCCAGAATATAATATTTTACCACTACCACAACTTTCTAAGGAAGAACTCATGGACAACATGATGATGGGCTTACAAAATACAGCTTTATTCAAATTAGAACGTTTAAATAAAAATTTTCAAACCAGTGCATACATCTATAAAAGCAGTCCGATTACCGCAAAAATAGGCAAAAAAGAAGACCTTAAAATAGACAACCGTTATTTTGTGTATGAAAAAATAGCCAACGAAAAAGGCGACACAAAAGAAGTGCGGGCGGGCGTTGTTCGGGCGGGTACAGATATAGAAGACAACAGACAAATTAGCGAAGGCAATAGCCAAGGTTCAAAGTTTTATCAAATATCGGGCAGAAAAATTCGTGAAGGTTTTGTGATGCGACAAAAAAGCGACATAGGCATGGGCATAATGGTAGGATACGAGCAGAATTTTTCTGCACCGAGCAATAAAGGCGTTATTTTTGGTATAGACCAAAATTTGGCTAAAATTGGCTTGCCATTCAAAAGTTTTAAAATATTTGCCCAAGGCAAAGTAACAGGTTCAGAAACGTATAATATTAGCTACAACAAACAAAACTTAGACCATAAATTATCCAGCTTTATGGTTTCTGCTGGTTTTCACAAGGAATGGCACTTTGCACATGCGCTGTTTGCAGGAGTTTCCTTGGCTTATTTCCATGATTTCGCAACAAGTGATGTTAATCAAGCCGATTTTTTTAGCACCAGTAATGCTAAAAAGTTGGAAATTCAAGTGGGAGGCATTAAACCTGCCGTGAATTTTGGGGTTTTTATGGCGTATCCTTGGAGTTTATTTGTGCGTGCATCGTATGAATTGCCTATTTTTGTGTTGCATAGTGGCAATGAAACCATACCTGCTTCTACTTTTGAAAAGCGTTATCAATTGCAAGCCTCAGCTGGTTTGCGCATAGAATTTTAAATTATGTCAAAAAAACAAGAAAATGAAAGTTGGAAAAAACTAAAACAAAAATTTCGTTTGTTGATTTTGGAGGAAAGTTCTTATCAGGAACTGCTCTCGTTTAGGATTAGCAAATTAGATGTAATCATGGTTTTTGGTGGGCTTGGACTTTTGTCTTTTGCATTTTCCTATATTGCTTTTGCCTACACGCCTTTGAATTATTTTATGCCTTCTTGGCGCAACAAAAACGAGCAGTACGCTTATCGGCAAATGCTTAGCAAATTAGATTCCATAGAACGCCGAACATATCAGCAAGATTTGTATATC
>CANHHI010000148.1 GCA_947460225.1 Flavobacteriales bacterium | reverse complement strand
AGAGCCGTATATGCCTTTTACCTCTTCTGTTTGCTCTTGCTTTTGGGTGTTTTTTTTACAGATGCGGTCAATGGTTCTAGGTCTTGGTTTAAACTGCCTGGACTTAGTTTTCAACCCTCAGAACTCGCCAAAACAGCCACCGCACTTGTGGTAGCTAGATATTTATCTGCACAAAGTGGTGGCATCAACAACCTAGGCGCAAAAATAAATACCACTTTGTTGATTGGCTTGCCAGCCTTGCTGATTTTAATGCAACCCGATGCGGGCACATTTTTGGTGTTTTTCTCTTTCTTGCTGGTGCTTTACCGAGAAGGGCTTTCGGGAGAATTGTTGTTCTCTGGCATATTTTGTATTGTGCTAGCCGTTTTAACGCTATTTTTAAAAGACACAACCTTTAATATAGATGCTTTGGATTTGTATTTGCCTGCAAAATTTGTGGTGGTATTTTCCCTAGTCATCATAAGCCTTATGTTGCGGTTTATCAACTACCGCAGTTTGCCTCCCTACCAAAGACGCAAGGAAAATCCATTGGGCATTTTTTGGTTTTTATTCATTGGTTTTTGCATGCTTTTTGTTTATACCGTGGAATGGAGTTTTGAAAACGTGCTCAAAGCCCACCAAAAAGACCGCATCAACCTGCTTTTGGGTTTAATAGAAGACAAAAGTGGCGTGGGCTACAACATGCACCGAGCCCTTTCTGCAATTGGCTCTGGGGGATTAGAGGGAAGAGGATACAAGCAATCTTTGCTCGCCAATGATGAATTTAAGCACGTACCCGAACAAGGCACAGACTTTATTTTCTGTTCCATCGGCGAAGAGTGGGGATTTATTGGTTCTTCGGTGGTGGTGGCTCTGTTTGTTGCTTTTTTGCTTAAAATTTTATTCCTCGCCGAAAGACAGCGTTCCAAATTTGTGCGCATTTATGCGTATTCGGTTTGTTCCATTTTGTTTTTCCACTTTTTGATAAATTTGGGCATGGTGATAGGTTTATTGCCCGTGATTGGCATACCCCTACCCTTTTTCTCCTACGGAGGCTCATCGTTTCTAGGTTTTAGCTTGATGGTTTTTGTACTCCTACGCCTAGACGGAGAAAAGAAAATCTACTAGGCATCAGAGATGCTTTTAATCTGCGCCTTTGGCGCAGGCGTTGTAATTGGTGGGTTTTATGCTCCTATTTCTTCTTTATTTAACACAAAACTATTTTCTTTTGTTGTCATTTTATAAAACTTGACATCATGTTCTGGTTGTTTATTTGGATTGTTACTTTGTATATCAGATAACAAGGTTTTTATCGCATCTACTGACCAAATATTTAATGTTTGATATGTTTCTAAAAAATGGCGCACTTCTTCTTTGTATTTGAAAATATTTTGAATGATGGTTATCATATCTTCGTCTTCCTTGCTCAAACGCTCCCCAAAATACACGGCTTTTATTTTTAATCCCAATTTTGCAAAAGTTTCAGTTACGTTCTTGTCTTCCGTGTTGTTTTCATCAAAATGAAATAAACGCACCTCGTTTTCATATTGCCAATCTGTAGCTTTTATTTTAAACGTATCGCCCAATTCATTAAACTCAACTTCCTCTTGGTATTTGACTTCATGCAAAGCGGCTATTGTATTTTCAAGGCTTGCAGTATATTCATATTCCACGCAAATGCCCTTGTGTTTATCTGCATAATGCGACCACATTAAGATTTTTTTAAAAGGTTCTTCGCCAGCAAAAAAACACTGCAAACGGGCTTTTTGCTTAAAAATATCATGCGCTAATTTTGTCCATGACGTGATATTGCAATCGTGTGGATCATTCCAATCCTTGTGTGGTCTTGCCAAAAATAACTTTTCTTGCATTAAAGTTTTTAAAGTGTATGCATTCAAAGGACTAAATTTGAAAATAGAGATGGCTTTTTCTTTTCGTATGCTCTTGTACTCCTCCTCTAAAGCACTATATTTTTGGAACACATTAAACATTTTGGTATAATTTTCTTCGGCTAATTTTGTGTTATTTAAATCTTCATAACAAAGGGCTAAATTGTAATAAGCATTCGGAAAAATTTGATTTAATACTATAGCTTGATTATAATCTGCTAAGGCTTTGTCGTATTGTTTAAGTTCTGCATACAAAAACCCTCTATTAGAATAAGCACTTGCATAGTTTGGATTTAATGCTAAGACTTTATTATAATCCACTAAGGCGTTGTTATAATATTTCTGTTCATGATAACACACACCTCTGTTATGATAAGCATCTACATCGTTTGGTTCTAATTTAATAGCCTGATTATAATCTGTTATAGCTTTTTCATAGAATTTTACCCTACAATATACAAGACCTCTATTGTAATAAATATTTGCAACATTTGGATTGAGTTCTATAGCTTTATTAAAATCATCTAAAGCCTTATTATAGTTTTTGATGTCGCTAAAAACACTTCCTCTATTCATATAAACCTCTTCATCATTTGGATTGAGCTCTATAGATTTATTCAAATCATCTAAGGCTTTATTATAATTTTTAATACGATGGTAACCAATTCCTCTTAAATGATGCAATTCTGCAAATTCTTCTGCTTTATATTTTTTTTGAATTTCCTTTGCAAATATTTCTATTGCCAAATCAGACCACCTTATTATTTCTTGTGAGTTTCCCTCATTAAATGCTTCTAAAGCCTGCTTTTTATACTCTTTATAATCCATATCAAATCAAATGTTGCGCACGAAGATACAAAAAAATCCTTTGCTGTGTTTGGTTTTAGGCGGTGTTTTTTGTGGCGATGTAATTGTAGGGGCAACCCTTGCGGTTGCCCATTGAACGTTTTGTGGTTTTCTTTATGCACCGATGCATAAACATAAAACACTATGTGAAAGTTCTTTATGCACCGATGCATAAACATAAAACAGCACCTGAAAACTATCTATGCCCTGCGGGATAGACATAAAACAGTACATGAAAGTTCTTTATGCACCGATGCATAAACATAAAACACTATGTGAAAACTATCTATGCCCTGCGGGATAGACATAAAACACCATGTGAACAATATATTTACCTAAGACAAAATGCGTAATCGTAGGGGCGTATTGCATACGCCCCCATTATGTTGGTGGTTTTTAGGGCGTGTGTTTTTAGGGCGTATGCAATACGCCCCTACATAAAATCATTGATTACAACGCCCGTGCGTAGCACGGATTAAAACGCACATTGTGCGTGAAAATTCTTGCCCAAAAATTTGGAACTTTAATTAAAAAGTTTGTACCTTTGTTCTCGCATAGAAGTACGTGTCTATTTGGACACAAAACACGCCGAAAAAATCGGCTGGGGTTATAATCATTTAAAATATAACCCAACCTGACGGACGACCCCGCCTACGGCGTTTGTTGTCCGCGGCGTGTTTTACACGCTGAATGATGCGT
>CANHHI010000147.1 GCA_947460225.1 Flavobacteriales bacterium | reverse complement strand
TCTGCTCTTTTATAGCTCTGACAAGCAGAACCGAGTGCAAATGTTGTCATAAGTCCAAACGCTAAGGTTTTGTTGAATAAACGAACTTTCATATTTCTTTATTGAATTTTCTAGCAGGCAAAGGTATAAAAAGAATTGCTTTAATTCAAAATAATTTGTCAAATTTCTTTTCAATACGGTGCTGTTGAATTTTTAAATCATCAAAATTACTCGTATTTTTGCAAGGCGATTGATTTTATGGAAATTTACCCCAAGGAGGCAGAAAAGAAAATGGGCTGGTCAGTGTTGCTTAGCCAGTGGGCGATGCACGCCGAAAACCCAAGTGCCAAAGATAAAATTAAAGCCCATAAACCCAGTGCTGACAAAGATTGGGTGCGCCGAGAACTCCAAAAAAGTGCAGAAATACTGCGTTTGCTCGCTGAAAAAGACGGTTGCCCTTTGGTGGCGTATCCAAAGGTAGATAAAATCTTGGGTTTGCTCGCCATAGAGGGTACGGTTTTACACGCCGAGGATTGTTTGTTTTTGCTGAAATTGGTATTTTTGGGGCAGGAAGCCACACGTTTTTTCAAGCAAAGAAAAAATAAATATCCCGCTTTGCATCAAGTCTTTGAAGAGGCGTATTTGGATAGCGATATTTCCAAAAAAATAGAAAATATTGTAGAACCGCCTAATTTTGTTAAAAGCTCTGCTTCTCGTGCTTTGGCAGATATTCGGGTGCAATTGGCGCATAAACGCAAGGAAGCGGACAAAATGTTTTCGCAAGCGGTTAAAAAATACCAAAATTTAGGCTGGGTGGTTTCTTTTGAAGAAGGCTACATCAACAACCGCCGTGTGATTGCGGTGCTTTCGGAGTATAAGCGCAGCATTGAGGGCATTGTACACGGCAGTTCGGAAAGTGGTAAAACCACCTACATAGAGCCTTACAACTTAATTCCCCTGCACAACGAGCTGGAAGAACTGGAAAATGAAGAACGCCGAGAAATACATAAAATTTTGCGAGAACTCACGCAGTTTTTGCGGGGCTATACCGCCATTTTTTGGGATTTTGTAGGCATGCTCACCGAACTGGATTTTTGCATTGCCAAAGGCAAATATGCGCAGAAATACGACGGACTTTGCCCTTTGTTTAATCCGGAGAAAAAAATAAGCAGATATTGCAAGGCGTACCACCCTTTGTTGTACATGCAAAACAAGGCGGAAGGCAAAACCACTTTGCCTTTTGATTTGGAACTGAATAGCGAAAAAAACATTTTAATCATCAGCGGACCCAATGCGGGTGGGAAAACCATTACCTTAAAAACGATAGGCTTGCATCAAATGATGTTGCAAGCGGGTTTGCCCGTGCCCAGTTCAGAGCCTTCGGTTTATACTTTTTACGATAAATTATTCATAGACTTGGGCGATGACCAGTCTATTGAGGCGCAACTCAGCACCTACAGCGCACGTTTGGATAAAATGAAATATTTTACCGCAAACGCTGGCGAAAATACCTTGTTTTTCCTAGATGAACTCGGCACAGGCTCAGACCCCGAACTAGGCGGAGCCATGGCGGAGGTGATGCTGGAAGAACTGATTGCCAAAAAAGCCACGGGTGTGGTTACCACGCACTACGCCAACATCAAGGTTTTAGCGGAAAAACATAGCACTGTGCGCAATGCGTGCATGCTTTATGACGAGGTGCATTTTACCCCACGCTACATGCTTTGCTTAGACCAGCCCGGCAGTTCATATACCTTTGAAGTGGCGCAAAAAATCGGCATTCCAAGTGCTTGGATTAGCCGTGCCAAAAGCAAAGTCAATGGGCAAAAGGTGGAATTGGATAGGCTTTTACACGCTTTGCAAGCCGAAAGAGAAATTGCCAAACAAAGCACCGAACAGCTTTTGCAAAAACAAAAAGAATTGCATTTGGTGCAAGAAAATTACCAAAAACGCTTGACAGATTTGGAAGAAAAAATTAAATTTGAAAGTGCTTTGCGTGAGGAAAATCAGAAATTTTGGGATTTGGGGCAGAAATATCAAAAATTTATAGAGCGTTGGCTCGGGGAGGAATCCAAAAAAGAAGTGATGAAAAGCGTGATGATGCAACTCAACAGCGAATTGCTCAAAAAGCGCAAGGAAGACGAAAAGAAAACACAACACAAAAAAAGTGCCAAAGCCACCAAAAGAGAAGTAAAAACCACACAGTTTTTGCAGGAAAAACTCAAAGTGGGCAGTGTGGTAAAACTCAAAGACGGCAAGGAAACTGGTAAAATTTTAGAACTGGAAGGCAAAAATGCTTTGGTGCAGTTTGGTATATTGAAAGTAAAAGTGCCTTTGTTGCAATTGATTTACATACGTTAAGCTATGAATACAACCGATATAAAAAACCGCATATTGCAGTTGCAAGCGGATTTACACAAATACAATTACCATTATTACGTCAAGCATGAATCTTTGGTGAGTGATGCCGTTTTTGACGATTTACTGCGCCAGTTGCAAGATTTGGAAAATGAGTACCCCGAATTTGCCGATGAAAATTCCCCCACCAAGCGTGTGGGTGGCGATTTAACCAAAAAATTTGAAGTGGTGAAGCACCAAAAGCCCATGCTGTCTTTGTCCAATGTATATAGCGAGGGCGAAATTGCAGATTTTTTGGAGCGCACGCAAAAACTCTTGCCCGATGAAACCTTGCAATACGCTTTGGAACTCAAATATGACGGCGTTGCCATTAGCTTGCTTTATGAACAAGGCAAACTCAAACGTGCCTTGACCCGTGGGGACGGCAACCAAGGCGAGGACGTAACGGCAAATGTGAAAACCATTGCCAGCATTCCCTTGCAGTTGCAGGGCGATTTTCCCGATGCGCTGGAAATTCGTGGGGAAGTTTTTTTGCCGAGAAAAAATTTTGAACGCCTAAACCAAGAACGCCTGGCAAAAGGGGAGGAGCCTTTTGCCAATCCCAGAAACTGCGCCTCTGGCACGCTCAAACAGCAAGACAGCCGTGTGGTGGCAACACGTAGTTTGGACTGTTTTTTATACCACGTACTTGCCGAAAACACCGCAAACACGCACTTACAAAACATTGCCAAAGCCGAGCAATGGGGTTTTAAAGTGCCAACTTTACAAAAGCAGTACATTGCTTGTGCGCAAAATATATCGGACATCATATCTTTTATAAATTATTGGGATAAAGAACGCCAAAATCTGCCTTTTGATATTGACGGGGTGGTGCTGAAAGTCAATAGCTTTGCACAACAGGAAGAACTCGGTTTTACCGCCAAAAGCCCACGCTGGGCGGTGGCGTATAAATTCAAAGCCGAGACTTTGTCCACTATTTTGGAAGATGTGAGTTATCAAGTCGGCAGAACGGGGGCGATTACGCCTGTGGCGCACCTAAAACCCGTTTTGCTGGCAGGCACGGTGGTCAAACGTGCATCTTTGCACAAC
>CANHHI010000146.1 GCA_947460225.1 Flavobacteriales bacterium | reverse complement strand
TTGCATTTTGCGCATGCAGAGGCTTTTGAAAAAGCCCTGCGTGGAACGCTGTCTTTGGGCAACGTGGCGTTTAGTGGTCAAAATAGAATGGCACAAGGTGATGCTTTCTTGCGCTTGTTTAATGCCGATGGGCTTTTGGCGGTGGGCGATACCCTGTATCAATGGCGTAACGAAAAGCTGTATATGCGCCACAACCAAGACAGCAATTGGCAAATGCTTAAAACGGATTTGGCTTTGGTATCTTCTTCCAATGGCTTGCCAATTTGCGCAGGCAGTAGAACCGAGCATGGTAAGTCTATGGTTGCACAAAACAACAGCTTAGTTGGGGATAATCTGCAAAACCTCAAAGATTTTATTGCCCTACACCAAAGCGATTTTGATATGCTCAAAAATTTTGCACGCACCTATCAAGCAGGCTTGGTGGCTTCTTTGACAGACCCAAGTAGTACAGACGAACAAATCCAAAATGCAAAAATGATTTTGGCTTTGCTGGATTACGATACGCAATTGCAACATTTGGACAAGCAACATAGCCAATTGCTGGAAAATGCCAATTACGTGCAGTATGTGAATGCTTTGGTGGAAAATAAATATGCACATTTATTGACAAATCTTCCTATGAGTTCTAATCGTACGGCAATTGGTATTGATATAAATACCACTGTAATCAACAATACTACCAACAATAACAACCAAGGTGCTATTGGAGGCAGTGTAAATATAACAGGCAATAACAATACCGTGCTTACCAATCCTTCTCATGTCAATATTGGTTTTTCTGCACAAGATATGGCTACCTTGGTGGATAAAATCAATGTTTCTACTGCTTTGCTGAGCCAAACTTTAACACATGTTGTGGATAAAAACCAGCAGACGGTGCAAGCCTTTACGAATACTTTACAAACCGTTTCCATGGGCTTAATTGGTTTAATGGAGAGTTTGATTGGCACTTCGCATTTTAGCCCCACAACGACAAACCCTGTCAAAGAATTTATCCAAGGTGGAAGCAATTCGGCGTTTATTCAAACCGTTGTGCAAAAAGCGGGTATCATAGGCACAGACCAAGAAAAACTCACACGCATTTTGGGTGATGCTATTCAAGCCATGCAATTGGAAAATGCGATGGAATATAGTTTTTATAGCGATTTCAAACCAATTGCCAATAAAGCAGGTTATAATTTTTACTATTTTTACTTAGCCAATAAAAACTTTGATGCGTATCAAGCCAAATATCAGGTTACTTTCCAGCCTTATTTGTTGCGTGTGGCAGAAGATTTTAGCAAATACCAAACCCTAAGCGCAAGCAGTGTGGATTTTTTAAAACCCGATTTACAAGTGGTGTATAAAAATCCTTTGGGACAAAGTTTGACTTTGGCAGAAAACCAAAAAATACGCACGCCAAACCAAAATGGATATAACAATATTCAGTTTGAAATACACCAAAAAGGTTGCATACAAAACTTATCTATGTTTACAGAAATAGCTGCTTCTAAAATTTTTAGCGCACGTGTAGGCAATTATCACTATCAAGAAAGTATTGTTAAATAATGATGAAAAATAAAATATGTAGGACGGCTTTTGCCGTCCTTTTGGTGAGTTTGTCTTGCCAGAAAAAGCAAATGCGTTTGCAAAACGTTCAAAAGGCAACCATAGACTTGCAAAACTACATCAGTCCTTTGCGTGTGGGTTTAGCCGATGTTTCTACTCCTTTGCGCATTGCCATAAAAGCACTGGACGATAGATTAGATTTACCCGATGGAGAAATTTATACATTTTCTGTCTATCTGAATGGCAAATTACAGTACGAAAAAGAAATAGAAAAAGATTTTGAATTGGATATGGTTGGAAACAACTTAATTATTCCAATAAATTGGGCAATTTATGCAGACCAAATGTATAGCTTACAATTTAGTATTCATCAAAAACTAAATGCGCAAAATGTATTGATGTATCAGGGAACTGTTTTTATAGAGGTGGAAAAATACACCCTGCGCACCCAAGAGGACTTGGCGGGTATTGCAAACTTTGATTTGGCAGGAAATTACAAATTAGGAAACAACATTGTATTAAATAAGCCATTCAAGCCCATTGCCCTGTGTCAATTTGTGTTAAATATTTCAGATTTTAGCATACAAAGTGGACACGTGATTTTACAGCAAGGTTATCAAAATTGCACGCCTTTCTCTGGGCAACTCAACGGCAAAGGCTATACCATAAGCAATTTGCAAATTACAGATTACACGGCGTATAGTGGCGTGGGTTTGTTTGGGGTAATAGACGGCAAAAATGCAGGGGTTGAAAATTTAACCTTAGAAATTGGCGTGGTAAGTGGCAATAATCTTGTGGGCGCTTTGGCAGGTTTTGTGCGAAGCGACAGAAAATTTAAAAATATTAAAATTAAGAGTGTGCATCAAGCCTATCATCAAGAAAATGTTAAAGGTTCGGGCAGTTATTTTGGTGGTGCTATTGGGTTTTTTGCGCCATATACGGCAAATTACAATGCCATTTTATTGGAAAATATACACAGCAACGTCAATGTAAGTGGTGGCGCATTGGTTGGTGGGCTTGTTGGTGCCAGTTTAGTGAGCATGTCTGCTTTGCGCTATGCGAATACTTCGCACCATAGAATTTTTGGCACACGCAAGCATATTGGCGGATTGGTGGGTTTTTTAGATAATGCCAGCTTACGCTTTTCAGATTCTGGTGCAGATATTGGCGCAGACCCTAGTGCAAGTGGAATAGGCGGTTTGGTGGGTACTATGCGAGGAAAAGACGCCCGCATAAGTGATGCCTATCATTATCATTTGGTGCAAGCGCAACAAGGCGATTTTAATTTAGGGCAACTCAATACTTACCGAAAAATAGAGGGTGGCAATTATGTGGCTGGACTGGTGGGGCAGATAGCCAGCGATGTTCCTGCTGGAGCTTTGCAGTACGTTTATGTAGATAGCTACAATATTGAGGTTTTGCAAAGTGCTGGGGTTCGCAATATTTTTTGCCAAAATGAAGAGCAATTTTCTTATGTGCAAAATGCTTTTTATAGCATGCGTTTTATACCGAAAACCTTTGCGGGTTTGGTTCGGCAAATAGATAAAAACACCGCTAATTTGCAACATTTTACAGCGTTGGGTTTTGATATGTTTGGGCTTTGGACATGGCAAGCCAATACCTTGGGGTCTTATCCCACCTTAAATTTTTATTGGTAAAATAAGCCTCTGTCGTCATAGACACCTTAGTCTGCACCTTTGCCTGCCCTGCGTTCTTTACATTGATTTTACGTGCCTTTCAGCGGTTTTCTAGCACCGACAACAGTTCGGCAATATCTTCAAAAGTGTTGTAGAGGGGTACGGGAGCTATGCGCAACACGTTGGGTTTGCGCAGGTCTGTTTCTATGGCTTGCTGATGCAAATAGGCATACATTTTTTCTGCATACCCCGTTTCA
>CANHHI010000145.1 GCA_947460225.1 Flavobacteriales bacterium | reverse complement strand
TTCAAATGTACCTCTCTTAAAAATTATTGCAAATTTAATGAATCCAAAACAAAGATCCATGATGAATGATTTGCTAAACCTTCCTTTGGGTACAGTTCGTGCAATTACTAAGCCCTTAGGGTTTATCGCTCCTGTTTTTTTAGCTCCTTTGTCTGCTTATGAAGGGTACGAATTGGTTGCACAAATACACAGCTCATTATTAAATATCAATAATACTTTGGAAATGGTGTATCCAAAACTACAAAATGTCATTGCCTTAGCTCGTTTTGATTTCACACCTACACAAGTTAATGTGATGACTTTATCGGGTGTTAGTTACACTAACATGCTTAGTGCTAACATGGAGTGGATAGACCCATCTGCTTTGCATGCACGCATGTATTACCATTTTGATACTGCAAACCCATACAAAAGAGTAGCTTTGCGTGCAACTTTTGAGCCTACTGCAAATGGTTACCTTATGGCACCACAAGACTTAGAAGGTGGTATTATGGATATTGTAAGCCTATTGATGAATAGTATTATTGGGGGAAAAAACATTACAGAAACACGTGCAAGCCAAAGCCGTTTGAATTTAGGCAATTTGATACAATTAGAATTAACCAAAGCTAATAATTAAATAAATATGAAAAAAATAACGTTATTTGGGTTAAGTGCAGTAGTGCTTACCATCTCTTGTACCAAAAAAAAAGACACGACAGATGCAGATTTAATTGCAGTGGAAAAACCTACTTTAATTAGTGCTTCTGCAATAGATATAGCGACTAGTAAACCCGCTAAGTTTGCTACTTATGACTACATTACAGGGCATGCGGTTAATGAAACTGCGCAAACAGATGGCGAGGCTTGTCCAAATTGTTCTTTTACAGACTTTGAAACGGGAGCTAAATTTTTGTTTACAGTTGATCCCAGCAAAAAGACATATACTTTTTTTCAAACACAAGCGGATTATTTAAAAATATATTCTATTGAAGAGAGTTTAGATACTTATGCAAAGGGAGATGTTATAGAGCAAACTGTTCCTGCAAATATTAGGAGTACACCTAAGGGTTTTTTAAATCCACGTTATGCACAAACCTACATAAATGATGGATTTGAATTTGGTATCCTAACACTTTTGTCCATCATGTCTGAAATAGATGTTGTGTCTTTGAAAGACAAAAGATATAAATATAACACAGACCAAGGAATCGTTGCTAAAATAGACGGTGGGGGCGTGTTGTTGAAAAACTATAATGCAACTGGCTTTGCCGTTGTAAATGGACAACTCACAAACGGTATGGTACGTGCTTGGCATACAAAAGGAAATAAAGGTGGTTTTGTGTCTGCAAAAGATAATAATATAGATAAAAAACTATTAGATTTAGGTTTTGCGAACACAGATAATTTTTCTTCTAGACCTGATAATGTGCAGATCGAATTTGCATATGCTCCAGCTGGTGGAGATAAAGCATCATTTGATTTTTTGTTTTTTGATGCTACATCTGTTCGCAGGTTGCCTGCGCAAACGCCTGAATATAAAGGTGGAAAATCTGATGCCAAGGAGTATGTTGTTGTAGATGAAAGAGAATTTGGCTATGTTCGTGTGATGGTTCAAGCGGCTGGTGATGTTGCGGCTCATACTTTTGTTAAAATCAAAGCCCCTGTATATTACAAAAACCAAACAGGAAAACCTCAAGGTTTGCTCATGAATATATCAGCAGGTGATGGTTACAATGCAAAAGCAAACAGTGAATTGCTTGTAAAATCTATTCAGTTTTGCTACGGAAGCGTTTGTAAATAAACAATAAAACCCCTAAAATGGGAAGCTATTGCTTCCCATTTTTCTTATCTTTGCACAATTATGAAATCTATTTTTTCGTTTATTTTAAGTACATTTTTCTTTTGGAGTGTTTTAATTGCACAGCAGAAAGAAGCCATGGTAAAAGGTATCGTTTTGGAAGATGGCGACCCGGTGATGAATGCGTTGGTTTACCTCAAAGAAAAGCCTAGCCATATCGTGAGCACCGATTTGAATGGCGCTTACCGCTTGCAAATACCTGTGGGGCGTTTTACCTTGATTTGTTCTTACGCAGGAGCAAAAAAGGAAATAGCCATTCAAGTAGAGGCAGGTGTAGAAATCAAGCAGAATTTTCAGCTAGAAAGCCAATTGCTCAACGCTGTGGAAATTGCCACAGAAGCGAGGGCTTTGGAAAAAAGTCTAAAAGCAACCAATTCTGTGGAAACCATTACCGCAGCATTTTTGGAACGCAAAAATACCATCAATGTAAAAAGTGCCTTGGATTCCAAACCTGGTATTAACATACTAGACGGCGAACCACAAATACGTGGGGGCAGTGGCTTTACTTTGGGTGTGGGTAGCCGTGTTGCGATTACTGTGGACGGCGTGCCTTTGCTTTCAGGTGATGCAGGACAACCGCAGTGGGACTTTGTTCCTTTGGAGAACTTGGAAAGCGTTGAAGTCATCAAAGGTGCTTCTTCGGTATTGTATAGTTCTGCTGCCCTAAGTGGTGCTATTGCTTTTACAACGGCTTACCCCACACTGACTCCAAAAACCAAATTGAGCACAAACATAGGTATGTATGATGCACCCAATGACAAAAGTGCCAAGTGGTGGAATGGTTTTCAAGGTTTTGGTGGCGTGAATTTTTTGCACAGTCGCATCGTTGGGCAAAACTTAGACATCATTGTAGGAGGTAATTTCACTTATGATATGGGTTATATTGGCGCACCTAAGCTGAATGATTGGATAGCCACGAGTCCAATTCCTCAAGATAAGATAGATGAATACCTAGCAGAATACCCAGATACGCAAGTGCCAGGTGATTATAAAACCAATTTTTCCGATAAGCAAATGCACACACAAAGGGGCAGGATTAACTTTAATTTCCGCTACCGTTTTGCGGGTGAAAAAACAAAGGGTATGAGTGTGGGTTTAGCGGGTAACGCCATGTACAACAACACCAATTTTTCTTTAGCTTGGTTTGACTATGGCAAAAATGCGTTTAGAGCCTATCCGCTTTCAGTATTTTTGCAAAAGCAAACCATGTTTAACATAGACCCTTATTTTAAATATGCTAGTTCTTCGGGTACTTTGCACAGCGTAAACACAAGATATTTGTTTATAGACAATCAAATCAGCAATGACCAAAGCAACCGCAGCGAAACCGCTTATGCGGAATATCAAGTGAAAAAGTCGGTGGCAATTATGGAAACCATTGCAGGAGCTTATTTTTCGCACACATGGTCTCGTTCTCAAATTTATAAAGGTTTAAACGCAAATGGCATAAATTATGCGCAAAACGCTTCGGGCTATTTGCAAATGTCTTTAAAACCTTGGGAGCGTTTCACTTGGGTTTTTGGAGGCAGATTGGAATACTTTAATTTAAATGGCAAAGATGTGGACGTGATGCCCATTGGCAGAACCAGTTTGAATATAGAAATATTTAGAGGCAGTTTTGTACGG
>CANHHI010000144.1 GCA_947460225.1 Flavobacteriales bacterium | reverse complement strand
TCCGCCTTGTGTGCCTGGAAACACAGCAGAATCCAGCAAAGTGGACATCATTTTTAATTCCCCTTTTGGTGTAGTAATTCCCCAAGGATTTTCAAAATCTTTGCCGAGCATAATAGCCCCTCCCCTTGGTCCTCTAAGGGTTTTATGCGTGGTAGTGCTTACAATATGGGCATGTAGCAAGGCATTGTTGAGCAAACCTGTGGCAATAAAACCCGCTGGGTGCGCAATATCTGCAAACACCAAAGCCCCAACGCTATCTGCAATTTGGCGAATTTTTGCATAATCCCAATCTCTGAAATACGCCGATGCCCCACAAACAATCAATTTGGGCTTTACTGCGTGCGCTTGTCTTTCTAGCTCTTCATAATCTATTTGCTCGGTATCTTTTTTCACACCATAAAAATGCGCTTTATACAATTTTCCAGAAAAATTAACAGGCGAACCGTGCGTTAAATGCCCTCCATGTGCTAAATTTAAACCCAAAAAAGCATCTCCCGCCTGCATACACGCCAAAAAAACCGCAGCATTTGCCTGTGCTCCCGAATGTGGCTGTACATTTGCCCACGATGCGCCAAACAATTTTTTGAGTCTGTCAATGGCGATGTTTTCCACTTCATCAACCACCTGGCAACCGCCGTAATAACGCTTAGCTGGCAAGCCTTCCGCATATTTATTGGTCAAAACCGAACCCATAGCTTGCAAAACCTGCTCACTAACATAGTTTTCTGAGGCAATAAGCTCTACACCTGTTTTTTGACGTATGTATTCTTTTTGTATGCAATCAAAAATCGCGCTATCTTTTTTCATCATTATGCAAATTTAGCGTAAAGCTAAGATTTTTTTTTCATATAAAAAGATGCAAATAGCATTTTTTTTTGTAAATTTGTGGGGAAAGCCTGCTTAGACTTTGCAAGTACAGAAAAAAAAACAGACAGACGCCTATTTGGTGGAAGCCAGAGATGGCTTTTTGATAGCTAATTTTTTAGTTAAGTATCGTTACGTATTGTCTTTTTTTGCTGTGATAGGCGTTTTTTCTTCATTTTTACTTTTATTCAAAGCACCAACCCTCTATCAAGCCAGTACAACTATTTTGTTAAAAAGCAATAGCAATAACAATGTATTCAAAGTAGGGCTATTGGATGAAAGTTCGGAAGAAGTAGAAACCAAAATTCAAATTTTGCAATCTTTTGACTTGATACAAGGGGTTTGTCAAAAATTGAATTTAGATAAAAATTATTTTATTGTTGGGCAAGTCAAAACAACAGAAGTATGGGAAGACAAGTTTCCCTTTGATTTAGATATTGCGCTTTTTAACCAAAGTTTGATAGGTTCTTTATTTTCCGTAAAAATAAATCCAAAGGATACCAAAAAGTTTTTTCTCACCTATCAAAAACAAGGGAATCCAATAATTACGCAGTACAGTTTTGACAATACTATTATTAGAAATGAGGACTTCGTGTTAGAAATTTCTGTAAAGCCATTTTTTAAGAATCACGTGGACTTTTTACTCAACAACGAGTTTTTGTTTAGCAAAAATAAACGCTACGAAACCAGCAAAGCCTATCAAAAAATGTTGCTGGTCACTAATATAACGGGCACAAACTTGGTGAAAATGAGCCTGCAAGACGTGGTAGAAGAAAAGGCAAATCTTTTTTTAGAAACATTGATTAAATCTTTTGAAGAGCATACTAGAAAAAATTATCAAGAGGAAAAATCTAAAAAAATATTGCTGGTTGAAAAAGAAATCACAAGAGTTCAAAATACAGTAGATAGCTCCAATATCGCCATTAAATTTTTTCAAAGCAAGTATGAATTTATAGATTTAAAACAAGAACAACTTTTTTTACTCAATCAACTGGAAACCCTCGAAAAAAATGAAGAAGAGAGTGTAAAAAAGCTCAACCAATTTAAAAACTTACGTAAAAACCTCAAAGCAAGTCGTACGCAAGAACAATACGAAGAATCTGTGTTGACCGCTGTGGTGAGTGGCGAAAACCTTTTGGTGAGACTCATAGATGAACTATACTTTACAGAAGAACAGCTGCTGCAAGCACGCTACAACAACACAGCTAAAAACCACTCCGTACAAGAATTGCAAAAAAAAGCAGACAAACTTAAAAAACAAATTAACGCTTACGTAGCAAATACCCAAAAAGAATGGGAAGTGAAATTGCAACAGATACAAGATAGCCGTAAGGAATTGGCAACAAGAGGTAAAAAATTACCAGAAATTGCCAAAAATTATGCCGATTTAATCAGAAAAAAAGAACTCAACGAAAATTTATTTTATGCTTTATTGCAAAGACGCGTGGAATACATTATGGATTTTCAAAACACGCCTACTGTCGCAGAAATCATAGAAACACCAAAGGCAGAAGTCGTCGGCAAAATTAAAAACAAAGCCATTTTTTACTATCCCTTGCTTTGGATTTTTATAGGTTTTTTAATGGCTTGGCTACACGATGTGTTTTTTCCTTATGCACGCAGTGTGCGAGAATTACAATTTAAAATAGACTTGCCTATTTTGGCAACCTTACCCAATTTTTCCCTCAATAAAAAAGACGTTCACTGGCGAACTTTGATGCAAGAAGATACCATCAACAAAACCATACAGAAACTCAGAAGCAATATTTTATACCAAGAAAAACCTTACAACAACATCATTGCCGTGTGTTCCCATGAAAAAACCATAGAGCAAGACCTGTTTTGCATTGCCTTGGCTTACAGTTTTTCCGCCATACAACGCCGTGTGGTACTCGTAGATATGGATTTTGCAGCACCTAGTTTTTCCAGCTTACTTGCCTTAAAAAGCGAAAATACCATCAACCACTATTTTCAGCTCGCACAAATGAAATTAGACAGCATGATAGAGCCTATACATAACTTTCTACACGTGATTGCAGCAGAAGAAAGCGAGAGCAAAGATATTTTTGGACAACCCAAAACCCAGACCCTACTTCGGGAGCTCAGCGAAAGATACGATTATGTAATTATCAATCTGCCTGACGTGCAAAACGAGCCTGCTCTGGAAACGCTGTTACAACAAAGCAAAACCTTGTTTTTCGCCCAAGAAAAATACCTGCCCTTAAAACTTATCCACGACATTGAAAATATAGCCAAACGAAGCAAAAACAAAGATTTTTACTGGGTTATAGAACAAAAGAAAATTAGTTTTTTCAGAGGATTATTAAAAAAGTTTTGGTAAATGCTTGGATTATTTAGAAAGAATTATTAACTTTGCGCCAACGTTTATAGAACAAAAGATACAAGATAGTTATGGATATTATCAGAAAAATAGAAAACATGCTTATAGAAAAGAAAGAGCATGCGAAGTTTTCAGTGGGCGACACCGTAGCGGTTACCTATAAAATTAAAGAAGGCGACAAAGAGCGTTCTCAAATTTTTCAGGGCTTGGTGATTCAAAGAAGTAGCAATGGTGTACGTGAGACTTTTACAGTGCGTAAAATGTCTGGTAG
>CANHHI010000143.1 GCA_947460225.1 Flavobacteriales bacterium | reverse complement strand
AGTCCAGAAGAGGGGGAATACAAAGCCTTGACTATTCAAAAGAAGTTAGAAAAATTTTCCACAGATATGCAAGCCATGATAAAGTCTCCATTTAAAGATATGGACGATCAAATCAAAGCGGATATTAAGAAAACTTTTACTTTTGATGAGGTGCCACAAGCAGATGGATCTATGTGGTCTTGGTCAGCGGATAATTTTTATCATGCAACTTTGGCAGCAAGTATTGTCGCCTTGTCTAATTTGCAAGTAAAGGTGCTTAATGCGCAATATTTGTCAACAAAATACTTTTATGACCAAGTGGGTGGAAATGAAGTGCGTGTGAATGCTATAGAGCCTGTTGTCATCACCAGGTCTAATTATGTGTTAAAAGGCAATAATTTTGATGCTCGGATTGTTGTTTCTGCTTATGATACCAATGCTAAACCTAAGGTTTATTTGGGAGATAAGGTTGTCAAAGTTTCGGCAGGTAAATACAATATACAAGGAGCTAAGCAAGAATTGAAAGACGGAAAGCTATCTATACGTGGTGATAGAGCTGGTGAGTTTAAAAAAGAAGGTTTGATTGAAATTAAAGATCCTTCGGGATCTGTTAAACAGTATCCTTTTGAGGCTATCTATACTGTGGCTGAACCGACGGCGACTGTTTCTGCAAGTGCCATGAATGTTTTTTATGCAGGGGTTGATAATCCTGTTGAGGTTTCTGCGCCTGGCTTCAAAGCAAATGATTTAATTGTAAAAGCAACAGGTGCGCAAATTTCTAAATCCAATAACGGATATATTGTTCGTGTGTCAGATGGTTCGGCAAAAGAAGTAAAAATTACGGTAGAGGCTAAGATGGACGGTGGCAAAATTGCTGTGTTGTCGCAGAATATTTTCAGAATAAAAGCATTGCCTAGACCAGTTGGTTCTATCAATGGAAGTTCTGGGGATATAGAAAAATCATCTGCTTTCTTGCGTGCGGCTAGTAAAATAGATGCAGAGATGCAAGATTTCTTATTTGACGTAAAGGTTACGGTGCAAAGTTTTGTCTGTACGATCATTGCTGGTGGTAGAGCCTATAAATATGCGTCAACCAATGATCAAATTACAGACCCTATGCGAGAGGCGTTTAAACAACTTAGAGAAGGGGATATGGTGATGTTTAAAGATATTAAAGCAAAATTGCCCGATGGTTCTGTTCGTGTAATAATACCAGTTTCAGTAAATATAAAATAAGGATTATGATTCAAAAAATAGTATCAATTGCTTTTTTAAGCCCTCTGGTCTTTGCTTCATTGTATGGACAGGATCCGCAGGTTCAACCACAAAGCCAACCTGCTGATACAAGTGCAATTGTTGATGCAGCGTATTTAGACAAAAATACTTCGGACAGGAAATTTATTCCTTATCCCAGTGTTAGAGATGCAGATGTGCTTTATAAACAGCGTTTGTGGCGTGCCATAGATTTACGTGAAAAAGCAAACTTCCATTTGTATTATCCTTTGGAACCTCAGTCTGATGTGATTTCTTTATTTGATTTGTTGAAAAGAGAAATTGCTTCTGGTAAAATGGTTGCCTACAAAGCAGATTTAGGTCCGAATAAAACAGATGATAAATTCACGGAAAAAATAACCGCTAAGGAATTGGATAGGCTATTTTTGCTCACAGAGGGAGACATAGAAACCGATGAAAATGGTCGGGAGCTTTTAGACCCAACAACAGGTAAGCCAATTAGAGATGATAAACCTATGGGTGCGGAACATTTGGTGCAGTATAAAATCAAAGAAGATTGGTTTTTTGATAAACATAGGTCTCGCATGGATTTTAGAATCATTGGGCTTGCGCCGATGCGTCCTTTGTATGACCCAACTGATAAAAAGAAAGTCATAGGTTATGCGGAAATGTATTGGGTTTATTTTCCTGCTATTCGTGAAACTTTGGCACGTAACAATGCTCTAAATGTACGTAATGGTGGTCAAAAAAGAACGTATGACGACATATTTCACAAACGTATCTTTACGTCTTATGTTGTAAAAACAGACTTAGATAATCCATTTAATAGAAATATCGGTGATTACAGAAAAGGCTTAGATGCCCTTTTGGAATCAGAGAAAATCAAAAAACATTTGTTCAATTATGAACATGATTTGTGGGAGTATTAAATAATACGCATGTAGTTTCTTCTTTGTAAGACAAATAAAAATAATTTGAATAGCCGAGCTTCTTTTTAGAGGCTTTGCTATTTTTTTTCGTTGTTTACCAATTTAATTTATCATATGCAGACATTAAAAAAAATGATTTTGGGATTATCCCTACTTGGTATTTGCAAAGCGCAGGCAGATACGGCAAAGCAACAGATTCTTCAGGAAATAGAAGTTGGGGGTTATATTCAGCAGACTTCCCATGCGGTTCAACAAGTGGAAAGAGACAGAGCATTTGCCATGTATAGGCTTGCTCAGCAAGATTTACCTGCTGTTTTCTTAGGTACACCAGCGGTGCTTGTTACCCAGCAAGGTGGAGGTTATGGCGATTCTAGGTTGAGTATTCGGGGGTTTGGACAAGATAATATTGCCGTTGTGGTCAATGGGATTGTGCTCAATGATGTGCAAAATGGCAGTGTATATTGGTCTAATTTATTGGCTATTGCTGATTTTATGCGTGCTGTACAATTGCAAAAAGGGCTTTCTGCTACGTCTTGGGCAGCCAATGCCATTGGTGGGGCTTTGCACGTGCAAACCTATCATGCGCAAGCCTTAAAAGGAGGTTCTCTTGCCAGCACCATTGGGAGCAATGGTTATTTTAAACACAAGATGAATTATTCCACGGGAATTTTGCCCAAAAATTGGCTTTTAGATGTGGGATTTTCCTTTCAAAAAGGCGATGGATATGTCTCTGGAACAGATTTTGAGGTATTTCACTATTTTGCTTCGCTGAGTAAGTTTTGGAAAAATCAACACATGAACCTCACGGTATTTGGCGCACCACAATCTCATGGGCAGAGAACGGCTATGGGTTCGCAACAATTGTATCAAAATCATGATTATACCTACAATGCACAATACGGACAAGGCAGGCGTGAATCTATTGACACCTATCATAAACCTTTTGTATTTTTGTCTCATCACATTGATTATTTGCCCAATTTAAAAGGAATTTCTCAGCTTTATTATACTTCTGGCAGAGGAGGTTCTAGCAATTTAGGGGTCAATGACCAAGATGTTCGCTTGAAAAATGCTGATAAAAATTTATTTAAAACCGTTTCCGATGACTTTGGGGCTATTCAAGCACCTTATCAAGGCGTTTTTGGGGAATTGGATTGGCAAAAAATTCAACAGTATAACAGTGGCGAAGATAATCCATGGGATTTGTATAAGGTAGCGGATAATACCGAAACCCAAGACGGCTATGCGTCTTTGGCAATTTTAAAAGCCACCCAGAATGAACACGATTTATACGGCGCACAACACCAAATCAATTGGACTTTGTTGCCTCATCAAGAATTGCGTTTTGGCTTGGAAGGGAAATATTATTTTGGCAGGAGATACAGAACAGTTTTAGATTTGTTGGGGGGCGATTTTTTTCAGGACACCAAAGATAAAAATAACCCCT
>CANHHI010000142.1 GCA_947460225.1 Flavobacteriales bacterium | reverse complement strand
TCCATAGAACGCCGAACATATCAGCAAGATTTGTATATCAATGATTTAAAAAAATGGCTACAAGGTGAATTTACCCAAGATTCCCTGGTGTTTGACACGGTGAATTTGCCCAGAATGCCCAAAGAAAAATTATTGCCTCCAAGCATAGATTCCATGCTCCGAAAAGAATTGGACGGCACCAAACTCAATGCCGTCAACAAGGAAAGTTTGAGCAAATTATTTTTGGTTGCACCCATGCGCCAATCAGAAATTGCAGACAAATTTAAGCCCTCTGCCTCACACTACGGCATAGATTTGGTTGCGCCTGAGGGCACGCCTATTTTGAGCATTGCAAGTGGTGTGGTGGTGCAAGCGGTTTTTACCGCAGAACATGGCTATGTGATTACCGTGCAACACCAAAACAATTTGGTATCTATCTACAAGCACAACAGTGATTTGCTCAAAAAAGAGGGCGAGTCTGTAAAAGCAGGCGAACCCATTGCTATTATTGGTAATACAGGCAAAGAAACAACAGGAGCGCATCTGCATTTTGAGCTTTGGGAGAATGGCGTACCTATTGATCCTTTGTTACACATTAGTTTTTAACATGTTCAATCTACTTGCCCGCCTGTATATTTGGTTTGCTTATAAAAAAATAGCAAAAAGTAAATGCTGTGCCGAAAAAGACCAAGAAAAAATCTTGCAAACTTTAATGCACAAGGCAAGAAATACCCTTTTTGGCAAAGCACATCATTTTAAAAACATAAAAACATATCAAGACTTTCAAAACCTAGTGCCCATTAGGGATTACGAGGGTTTTAGCGCATACATACAGGAGATAAAAAATGGCGTGGAAAACGTGCTTTGGCAAGGAAAACCTTTGTATTTTGCCAAAACCAGCGGAACCACTTCGGGGGCAAAGTACATACCCATTTCCAAAGAAAGTATAAACAACCACATAAACGGTGCAAAATGGGCTTTAATCAGCTATTTGGCACACACCAAAAAATATGATTTTCTCAAAGGCAAAATGATGTTTTTGCAGGGAAGTCCAATTTTGGAAGAAGAAAAAGGCATTAAAATAGGCAGACTCTCTGGGATTGTGGCGCATCACGTGCCTTTTTATCTACAAAACAACCGCATGCCCTCTTGGAAAGTCAATTGCATGGCGGATTGGGAAGAAAAAGTAAATGCCATTGCCAAAGAAACAGCTAGCCAAAACATGACTTTGATTAGTGGCATTCCAATTTGGGTGCAAATGTATTTTGAAAAAGTTTTGCAAATAGCAGGAGCAAAAAATATCAAGCAAGTTTTTCCAAATTTTTCTTTGTTTATTTACGGTGGCGTGCAGTATGCGCCTTACAAAAAACGCATGCAAGAATTGATAGGCGAGGAGATAGATAGCCTAGAATTGTATCCTGCATCGGAGGGATTTATTGCCTTTCAAGAAAAACCAGCAGACAAAGACTTGCTACTGCTCACCAATGCAGGTATATTTTATGAATTTTTGCCCGTACAAGCGTTGAGCGAAGAAAAACCCAAAAGACTGCGCTTATCCGAAGTGCAATTAGACGAGGCTTACGCCATTGTTATCAACAGCAATGCGGGTTTATGGGGCTACTTATTGGGCGACACCGTTAAATTTACAAGCGTCAAACCTTATAAAATACAAGTTACAGGAAGGGTAAGCCACTATATTTCGGCTTTTGGGGAGCATGTGATTGCCAAAGAAGTGGAAGATGCTATGGCGGAAACCTTACAAACCCAAGATGCTTTTGTGCAAGAATTTACCGTTATGCCAGAAGTTGCTCCGCTACATGGTTTGCCTTATCACGAATGGTTTGTGGAATTTGCAAAAAAACCCAAAGATTTGGCAATATTTGCAAAAACATTAGATGAAAACCTACAAAAACGCAATATCTATTACAAAGATTTAATACAGGGGAATATCTTGCAAACCCTTAAAATTACTTGCTTAGAAAAGCAAGCCTTTGAAAATGCCATGAAAGAACAAGGCAAGCTAGATGCCCAAAATAAAGTGCCTCGTTTGGGCAATGATAGAAAATTTGCACAATTACTCACAAAATACACACTAAGACCATAAATTATGCCAAAAATTTCAGAAAAAGGAATCTCTGTGCCAGCTTCGCCCATTCGCAAGCTAGCCAAATACGCAGATGCAGCCAAAGCCAGTGGCAAAAAAGTATATCACTTAAACATTGGGCAACCCGATATTGCTTCGCCTAAAATTGCCCTAGATGCTGTAAAAAACATGCACTTGAATTTGATTGAATATTCGCATTCGGCAGGTTTTGAGAGTTATAGAAAAGGTTGGATACAGTATTACGAAAATTTAGGCGTATCTTTGCATTTGCAAGACATGCTCATCACGACAGGTGGCTCGGAGGCTTTGGTGCTGGCGTTTTTGTCCACCCTTAACCCCGGCGATGAAATCATTATTCCAGAGCCTTTTTACGCCAATTACAACAGCTTTGCCAAAATGGCGGGCATCACCGTAAAAGCCATAACCTGCAAAATAGAAGATAATTTTGCCCTGCCAAACATAGACACTTTCAAACAATATATCACGCCAAAAACCAAGGGTATTTGCATTTGCAACCCTGGGAATCCAACGGGTTATATTTACAGCCAAGCGGAAATTGAGCAAATCAAACAATTGGTTAAGGAATATGATTTGTTTTTGTTTGCAGACGAAGTGTATAGAGAGTTTCGCTACGATGGGCAAAAACCTTATACTTTATTGCAAGAAAAGGGCTTAGAGCAACATTTAATTGTGATAGATTCTGTGTCTAAGCGTTATTCCATGTGTGGAGCAAGGGTAGGGGCGGTGATTTCCAGAAACGAAGAAGTCATGCAAGCGATTTTGAAATTTGCCCAAGCCAGACTCAGCCCACCAACTTTGGGGCAAATTGCCTCTGAGGCAGCCCTTGCAACAGATGCACAGTATTTTACAGATGTGCAGGCGGAATACCTCAAAAGGCGCAATGTGCTGGTGGAAGGTTTGCGCAAGATTGCGGGCGTAACTTGCCCTGTGCCAGGCGGTGCTTTTTATGTGATGGCGGATTTGCCCATAGATGATGCCGATAAATTTTGCCAGTGGCTTTTGGAAGAATTTTCACACGAAAACCAAACCGTGATGCTCGCACCTGCTTCGGGGTTTTATGCCAATGCCAGCGTGGGCAAAACCCAAGTGCGCATGGCGTATGTACTCAAAGAGGAAGACCTAAAAACCGCCGTGATGCTCTTGGAAAAGGCTTTGGAAGTTTATAAAATAATAGAATAGAAATTATGGAGAACCCGAACTTAGATAAAGAAATTAAAGACTCAGAAGTAAGATTTAATTTTCGTAGAGTAGAGTACAGCGTAGGCGAGTTAATGAATATGTATAAAGACGCAGAATTAACTATAAATCCACGTTTTCAACGTTATATGCGTTGGACACTAAAACAGAAAACAGACTTTATAGAATCTTTACTGATTGGACTACCAACACCTTCTATGTTTGTAGCAGAAGATGAAGAAAATAAATATGAAGTAATAGATGGATTACAACGTTTATCTACTGTTTTCTCTTTTTTTGGAATTTTAAAGGGAAATAGCGTAGATAATGAGGAG
>CANHHI010000141.1 GCA_947460225.1 Flavobacteriales bacterium | reverse complement strand
ATACACGAGGCAGTTGGAAAGTAGAGCAACAGGGGGAATACAAGGTGCGCTACAAAGTAAATGGACGGTGGAATTTTCAATACCAAAATACGGTAACGGGCAATTCTAACTTTAATATAGGTGGAGCAGCCAAAACATTTAAGTTTAACTGGAACCACAACCAAGACCAAAAAATGCACCCGTATTACACTTTTACGGCTCGTGTGGAAGTGGGCTCTTCATCATTTAGCCAGTATGATTATTCTGATGTGTCTGCGGTTGATTATTTAAAAAATGAATATACTTCGGATATTACTTTTGGTTATAAAGTGCCCAATGTGCCTGTGAACATGACCTTGAAAGCTAGGCATAGCCAAAAAACGAGAGAAAAAGATTTTTCGGTTACTTTGCCTGAATATACTTTAACTTACAATAACCCCATTTATCTTTTTAAATGGATAAGGGGCAAAAATGCGATTGGTGCAGAAAAGTGGTATGAAAAAATCAATTTAGGTTCTTTAACCTTTATTGCCAAAGCCCAGTGGAACACCAAAGAAGATATTATCTTTGGAAAAGCCTCTAAAGAAGATTTTAATAGAGATGTGCGCAAAAACCTAAAATACGGTATTAGTTTGCCTACGGCGAATATCAGTGCAGATATAAAGATTTTTAAGGGTAAAATTAACATGCGCCCAAGCATTAGCGAAAACCATACTTTGCATTTATATCGAGATAAAATAACCGCTCGTCAAGATGAAAACGGTTTGTTGTCAGAGAAGTTATTGGATACAGTGCGCTCCAATGTGCCGAATTTCACGGCTTCAGCAAAGGCAGGGGTTGATTTTTCTACAAAAATCACGGGTATTTGGATACCAGGAAAAGGTAAGGGTTGGATAGGTGCATTTAGACATACCATCAATCCTACCATTGGGTTTAGTGGCACGCCAAACATACAATACAAAGATAAGTACGTGGTCAATATAGACAATGATAAAGATAAGTTTAAAACCATAACGTATGACCCTTATGCTGGGCAATTGTATGGCGCAGCAAATTCTTCAAAATCGGCAAGTGTGAATTTTTCTATTACCAGCAGTTTGGAGGCAAAAATAAGAGCTAAAAATAAAGACGGCAAAATAGAATACAAACGTGTGAAAATTATTGATAATTTTACCGTGCGGTCTGATTATAATTTTATTGCAGATTCTTTACGTTTAAACGATTTTACTTTTTCTGCTTCTACAAAAGTATTTGATTGGATGTCCATCAACTATAACGGTACATTTAGCCCTTATGTGCATGATAAAGGCAGAAAAATCAATAAATACCTGATTTCTGAAACATCTGGAAAAACATGGGCGAGAATGAATAATTCTACGGTGGGTATCACTTTTCCTTTGTCCAATAAAAAATGGCTGGAAAAACAAAAGGAGGCAGGCAAACAAAGTTTATATCCGATTTCTATTTCCGCAAATTTGAGTTATAACCTAAGTTTGAGCAATCAATACCAAAGCAAAACGGAAAAAGACAGCCTTGTCATCAGTGCGCACACCATGTCGCTGAGTGGCAATATAGACTTGACAAAAAACTGGAAAATTACGTATGCCACGGGTTATGATTTCAATACCAACGAACTCAGTTATACCTCGCTTGGCTTTACCAGAGACCTACACTGTTGGACGATGGGCTTGACTTGGGTGCCTTTTGGAGCCAGACAAAGTTACACGTTTAATATCCGTGTGAAGTCTTCTATGCTCGCCAATTTCTTGAAATTAGATAGGAGACGTCCATGGTTTGACGGCAGAGAGTAAGCCCGTTTCTCACATACTTAGGTATGCTGTGGGGTTCGGATTGCGCTTTCTAAAAAAATACTTTGCAAATCGGTATTTAGAACCAGGCTTATGACAAAAAGATTTGCATAAATGAAAAATATATCGTAATTTTGCACCTGATTATTGATAAATCTTATCTATCGCTATGTTAAACCGATACGAAACTGTTTTCATTTTGACTCCCGTTTTGTCTGAAGAACAGACAAAGGAAGCAGTTGAAAAATTTGCCTCGCTTGTGAGCGAAAATGGCAAATTGCTCCATAAAGAAAATTGGGGCATGCGCAAATTGGCTTATCCGATTACTAAAAAGTCGTCTGGATATTATAGCCTTTTTGAGTTTGAGGCAGATTCTGCATTTGTGCAGAAACTGGAAATTGAGTATAAACGAGACGAAAAGGTCTTGCGTTTTTTGACTGTTAAAATGGATAAGCATCACATTGCTTTTGCAGAAAAACGAAGAAATAAAGCAAATGTTTAAAACCTTTCATGTTGTAAATTTATGAGTCAACCTACACAAAATATACGTTTTTTAGCGCCAGTAGAATCTGAGCCTAGAAAAAGAATGTATTGCCGTTTTAAAAAATTAGGCATTACTTACATAGACTACAAAGACGGTGCGTTTTTGTTGCGTTTTATCAACGAACAAGGTAAAATTTTACCTCGCCGTTTGAATGGTAATTCTTTGAAATACCAAAAGAAAGTATCGCAAGCCATTAAGCGTGCTAGGCACTTGGCTATTTTGCCTTATGTGGCGGATTTATTAAAATAAACCTTAAAAGAGATTCCATGGAACTGATATTATTAGAAAACGTAGATCATTTGGGCTATAAAAATGAAGTGGTGCGTGTGAAAGACGGCTACGGAAACAATTTCTTATTGCCAAAAGGCAAAGCTATTTTGGCAACAGATTCTGCTAAAAAGCATTTGCAAGAAATATTAAAACAAAAAGAGCAAAAAGAATCTAAATTGAGAGCTGAAAGACAAATTTTGGCAGACCAAATTAGAGAAATGAAGCTCAAACTGGTGGTTAAAACTGGTGAGAAAAACAAGCTATTTGGTGCGGTTACATCTGCTGATTTGGCAGATTTGATTGCAAAAAATGGCGTAACTTTGGAGAAAAGGGATATTGCTATTCGTGGGGGTAATGTGAAAGTTACAGGCACGTATCAAGCGGATATTCGCTTGCACAGAGAAGTTAGCGTTTTGGTTAGCTTTGAAGTGGCAGCAGAACCCAAAGAAGTTAAAAAGTAAATTTCAAACTTTTCAGCACCTAAGTCCTCCCAATTGGGAGGACTTTTTTTGCACGCGCACATTTGCGTTTTAATCCATGCTACGCACGGCAAGGTAACCTAGCAATTACAACGCCTGTCGAAGGCAGATTAAAACAGGCAATGTCTGGTAGGGGCAAACCTGCGTGTTCGCCCATTGCGTGTTTTTATTAGGGCAGACACATAGGTCTGCCCCTACATTTTACATCGAATAAACAGACGTAGGGGCGTATGGCATACGCCCTAAATGTACACGCCCAAAACAAATACAAAAAAACACCAACACAATGGGGGCGTATGCAATACGCCCCTACACAAAACCATTGATTACACCGCCCATTGAAAACAGACAATGTCTGCGCAAAATGTAGGGAACGGTTTGTAACCGTTCCAAAAACCGAAACCCAGCCTTTGGCTGGGTTTCTTCGTGGATTTAGGGTTTTACGTACACACCCAAAACGAATGAAAAATATAATGCCCACGCCTCGCCAGCTGGTGCGCTCTGCTGTATGCAAACAGAAAAACACCGCAATTCATCTATGT
>CANHHI010000140.1 GCA_947460225.1 Flavobacteriales bacterium | reverse complement strand
CGCCACGGTCGTAGCGTAATTTTACGTTGTTTAAGTAATAGCTTATAATTTTTGTTGTATCCATCATAGCCTTGAAAAGATTTGCCAAATATACAAAAAAGCCCCATTCGTTTGAATGAGACCTTTCTTATTTCCAGTCGGGATGACAGGATTTGAACCTGCGACCACACGCCCCCCAGACGTGTACGCTACCGGGCTGCGCTACATCCCGAATTTGCTTGCAAAATTATAAAATAATCTGCAAAAAACAAAACTGGCTGGGGGAAATTTTTAATGTTTAAGGGGTATTTATTGCCGTAACGCCTGCACGAAGTGCAGAAAACGTGCAGGGTTTGCCTGCCCTGCCGAAGGCAGATTAAAACAGGCTATGCCTGCGTTATCTACCTAGATATACGAGGATAATGCTAATATCCGAAGGGGAAACGCCGCTGATGCGGGTGGCTTGTCCCAGCGTGCTGGGCTTTATTTTGTTGAGTTTTTCGCCCGCCTCCAAAGAAAGAGAATGTATCTTTTTGTAGTCTTCAATGTTTTTGAGGGAAATATTTTCTAGGCGAGTAATTTTTTCGGCGAGTTCCTTTTCTTTCTCAATGTAACCCTCGTATTTCACTTGAATTTCCACCTGCTCCAAAATATCCACTTGCAAGTCTTTATCTGCAATGTTTTCTGCCAGCGCATAAATTTCCTTATTCACGGAAATTAAATCGCCTAAATTGATTTTCGGACGGCTTAAAACCTGTGGTGCTTTGTATTTTTGAGGCAAAGGGCTGTCTTCTCGTTCTAGGAGCAAGGCATTGATTTCTTCGGGACTGATGCTTACATTTTTCAAAATTTCCCTAAAATGCGCCACTTCTTTTTGTTTGTATTCCATAAGGCGCAGGCGTTCATCGCTTGCCAAGCCAATTTTGTGGGCGAGTGGCGTTAGCCTTTCATCGGCATTGTCGCCACGCAGAAGCACACGGTACTCCGCCCGAGAGGTAAACATGCGGTAAGGCTCGTTTGTGCCTTTCGTAACCAAATCATCAATCAAAACGCCAATGTAAGCCTCCGAGCGTTTGAGCACAAATTCGGGTTTTTCATTGATTTTCAAATAAGCGTTGATACCCGCCATAAAACCTTGTGCAGCAGCTTCCTCGTAACCCGTTGTGCCATTGATTTGCCCAGCGAAAAATAAATTTTCCACAAGTTTGGTCTCCAAAGTATTTTTCAATTGCGTGGGCGGGAAAAAATCATATTCTATGGCATAACCCGGGCGAAACATGCGCACCTTTTCAAAACCTTGAATTTGGCGCAAAGCATGCAGTTGCTCATCTTCGGGCAAAGACGTAGAAAACCCATTCACATAAATTTCCACCGTGTTCCAGCCCTCGGGTTCCACGAATATCTGATGGCGTTCCCTTTCGCTAAATCGGTTGATTTTATCTTCAATAGACGGACAATAGCGAGGACCTAAGCCCTGTATGCGCCCAGCAAACATGGGTGATTTCTCAAAGCCACTGCGCAAAATATCATGCACATCGGCGTTGGTGTAAGTCATGTAGCAAGAAAGCTGTTTTTCAAGGGCTTTGCTTTCTTTGGAAAAAGAAAACTTTTTGGGATTTTCATCGCCCTTGTGTTCTTCCATTTTGCTGTAATCCAAACTGCGCCCGTCCACCCTGGGAGGGGTTCCTGTTTTCATGCGTCCGCTCTCAAAACCCATTTCCACAAGCTGTTCGGTAATGCCCATAGAAGCCTTTTCAGCGGCTCTGCCACCTTTCATTTGCTTTTCCCCAATATGTATAATCCCATTGAGAAAAGTGCCGTTGGTGAGCACCACAGATTTGGCGAAAATATCTATGCCCAGTGCAGTTTTCACCCCACAAACTTTGCCATTTTCCAGCAAAATGCCCACCACGCTGTCTTGCCAAAAATCCAAGTTTGGCGTATTTTCTAGGCGCATGCGCCAGTGTTCGGAAAATCTTGTTCTGTCGTTTTGCGTGCGTGGGCTCCACATCGCAGGACCTTTGGAAAGATTGAGCATTTTGAACTGCACCGCACTTTCATCGCTCACCAACCCAGAATAACCGCCCATGGCGTCTATTTCTCGCACAATCTGCCCTTTTGCAATACCGCCCATGGCGGGATTACAGCTCATTTGGGCAATACGGCTCATGTCCATGGTAATCAGTAGGGTGTGAGCACCCAAGTTTGCAGCGGCGGCAGCGGCTTCGCTTCCAGCGTGACCTGCGCCCACAACAACCACATCGTATTTTGGTAAAAGCATCTGCTAAAAAAGGGCAAATATAAGAAAATAATGGCATTTTAGAGAATAGATTTTTTCCTTGATTTTATGCGAATTACAGCGCAATATGTATAGAAAAACGCATTTTCATATACATGTCCCGAAAACATGTATAGAAAAACGCACTTTCATATACATGTTCTTTTGCATGCTTTGCTATTTCTTGGTTTTTATTTTCAAAGATTTTATAAGCCCACTGCGAAAAGCATTTCTGGTGCATATTTTTCACAAAATCTCATCTTCCAATCCTCACATACTAAGGTATGCTGTGGGTTTCAGATTTCGCCTTTGTAAAAACTATTTTCCATAAAGTACTTTCGCAGCGGGCTTTTTATGTTTTGTAGAAATTAAAACAATTTTCCCTATCTTTGCCCTTAGAAACAAACCATTAAAAACATGAAAGCAACCGCAACTTTTACCTTTGAACGGCTTTTTGCGCCGTCTTTACACAAATCTGCCTTGCGCACCAATGCCTTGGCAATCGTTTTGGGTTCGCTGTATTTGGCAGTGCTTTCCCAAGTGCAAATTCCTTTGTACCCCGTGCCCATCACTTTGCAAACCTTTGGCTTGATTACTTTGGCTCTGTTTTTAGGTGCAAACCGTGCGCTTTTGGCGGTGGCTTTGTATTTGGCAGAGGGCGCAATGGGTCTGCCTGTTTTTGCAGGTGGCGCAGGCGGTTTTGCCTATTTGGCAGGTCCTACGGCAGGTTTTTTATTGGGCTTTTTGCCTTACACTTGGCTCTACGCCAAAGCAAGAACCCGCATTGTGCAAAACCTTTTTCTAGGCATTTTTACAGGGCTTTTGGGTGAGGTGGTGCTTTTTGCTATGGGTTTATCGGTGCTTGGCGCATATTTTGGCTACAACGCTATGCTTTTGCAAATCGGTTTGTATCCATTTTTGCTCGGTGCGGTGCTTAAATCGGCATTAGCAGTGGCATCGTATCATTTTATAAACAAAAAACACCAAGCCTAGTGCAAAACTTGCAAGTTGGCGATTTGCTTTTCCGTTATACGCAAAACAGCGCATTGGAAGAGCAAATTGCTTTGTGTGGGCTCAATTACAGCAGCCAAAAACTCAACCACGTGGGCATTTTCTGCCCCGATAATCTTGTGATAGAAGCCAGCCAAGACGGCGTTGTGCTTACCCCTCTTGTGGACTTTTGGCAAGGCGATATGTTTTGCAAAAGAATACCTTTAAGCGACTTGGAGCGTGTAAACGTGCTGGAAAAAGCCAAAAGTTATCTGCATACAAAGTACAATTTTGCTTATACAGACAGCACAGAAACAATTTATTGCAGTGAACTGGTTATTCGTGCTTTTGACATTTTGCCACAAAGTCCTTTTGCCAGACACCCCATTACCTTTAAAAATCCATTTTCGGGAAAAATAGACGATTTTTGGCTGAATTTATACGGCAATACGCCCATTCCAGAGGGAGACTGGGGTAGCCACCCAGCATCT
>CANHHI010000139.1 GCA_947460225.1 Flavobacteriales bacterium | reverse complement strand
ACACGTTTTAATGCCCCCGAAAGTTCCACCATGGCGTCATGCGCTGCCAATGCTTCAAATTTGTTGGGTGCCGTTATAAAAGGCAAAGCCGTCAATTCGGCAATTTTTTTAGCCACCAAAACATCATAGCCTTTGGGCGCATTCAAACCTGTGCCTACGGCTGTGCCACCGAGAGCCAATTCAGAAACGGCTTGCAAAGCATTTTTCAAGGCACGCTGTCCTTGTTGGAGTTGTTGCACATACGCTGAAAAGGCTTGCCCTAAGGTCAAAGGCGTGGCGTCCATAAAATGGGTTCTGCCTGTTTTGACAATGTCTTTAAAATCTTGGGCTTTTTTTGCCAAAATAGCTTGCAAATGCGCCATACCAGGCAAAGTATTTTCCGCCACCATTTTGTACGCTGCAATGTGCATGGCGGTTGGGAAAGTATCGTTAGAAGACTGCGATTTGTTCACGTCATCATTGGGGTGCAGGACTTTTTTCTCGTCCGTTAAAGCACCGCCCTGCAACACGTGCGCACGGTAGGCGATTACTTCATTGACGTTCATGTTGCTTTGCGTACCCGAACCCGTTTGCCAAATCACCAAAGGGAACTCCCCGTCTAGTTTGCCCGCCAAAATTTCATCGCAGACTTGGGCAATTAAGTTTTTTTTGTCTTCGGGCAATTTGCCCAATTCGCAATTTGCCAAAGCCGCTGCCTTTTTGAGGTAGGCAAAAGCGTAGATGATTTCTTTGGGCATGGAGGCTTCTGCACCAATTTTAAAATTATTGCGAGAACGCTCGGTTTGCGCACCCCAGTATTTATCAAGGGGCACATGCACCTCACCCAAGGTGTCTTTTTCAATGCGTGTTTTGAGCATAATTCCTAAATGTTTGAAAGTAATTTTTAAAGACAAAGGTAAGAAAAAGCCGTCAATTATATTTTTTTTAAACCCCAAAACCTGACAAAAAACCTGACAAAAAAAATATTTTTGTCAGGTTTTTCACTTTGGCACGGTTTTTGCAGTATGATAAATAGAACCATAACATTATCAAATTTTCATTATGTCTATGAACATCAAACCTTTGGCAGACCGAGTTCTTGTTGAACCCGCTGCCGCAGAAGAAAAAACCGCTGGCGGTATCATTATTCCAGACACGGCAAAAGAAAAACCCCAAAAAGGGAAAATCGTAGCCGTTGGTGCTGGCAAAAAAGATGAACCCATGACGGTAAAAGTAGGCGACACTGTGCTTTATGGCAAATATGCTGGCACAGAATTGGATTGGGAAGGTAAAAAATACCTGATTATGAAAGAAACGGACGTGCTTGCCGTTATCTAAGCACAAAAACATTCACCTTAAACTAAAAAATTATGGCAGCAAAAGACATTCAATTCAACCTAGAAGCTAGAGACAAGATTAGCAAAGGCGTGGACGCACTCGCTAACGCAGTAAAAGTAACCCTTGGTCCAAAAGGACGCAATGTGGTGATAGAAAAGAAATTTGGCGCACCACACATCACCAAAGATGGCGTAACGGTTGCCAAAGAAATTGAACTCAAAGATCCTGTGGAAAACTTGGGGGCGCAGATGGTTAAAGAAGCTGCGTCTAAAACGGCAGATATTGCTGGGGACGGCACCACAACAGCGACTGTTTTGGCACAAGCCATTGTAAAAGCTGGTTTGAAAAGCGTGGCATCAGGGGCAAATCCCATGGACGTAAAACGTGGCATAGACAAGGCTGTGAAAGTTTTAATCGCTGAATTGCATAAAAACTCAAACAACGTAGGCGATGACTTTACAAAAATTGAGCAAGTGGCTACGATTTCTGCCAACAACGACAGTGCCATTGGCAAATTGATTGCCGAGGCAATGAAAAAAGTGGGCAAAGACGGCGTAATTACTGTGGAAGAAGCAAAAGGCACGGAAACAGAAGTAAAAACGGTGGAAGGCATGCAATTTGACCGTGGTTATTTGTCGCCGTATTTTGTTACAAACTCGGACAAAATGATTGCAGAGCTTGAAAATGCTTACATTTTGATTTGCGACAAAAAAATATCTTCTATGCGTGATATTTTGCCTGTATTGGAGCCTGTGGCACAGTCTGGCAGACCGCTTTTGATTATTGCAGAAGATATAGACGGCGAGGCTTTGGCAACGCTTGTGGTGAACCGCTTGCGTGGTGCGCTGAAAATTGCTGCGGTAAAAGCACCAGGATTTGGCGACAGAAGAAAAGCGATGTTGGAAGATATTGCTATTTTGACAGGTGGCACGGTGATTTCCGAAGAACAAGGCAGGAAATTGGAAGATGCTACCATTGCAGACCTTGGACGTGCTGAAAAAATAGAAATAGACAAAGACAATACAACACTGGTGAACGGTGCTGGCGAAAAAGCCAACATTCAAGCCCGTGTGAAACAAATTCGTGCGCAAGTGGAAAGCACTACCTCTGACTACGACCGTGAAAAATTGCAAGAAAGATTGGCAAAATTGGCGGGTGGCGTAGCGGTGCTTTACGTAGGTGCTGCCACGGAAATGGAAATGAAAGAAAAGAAAGACCGAGTAGATGATGCCCTTGCAGCGACACGTGCCGCTGTGGAAGAAGGCATTGTTGTAGGTGGTGGCGTGGCGTACATTCGTGCGGTGAGTGCCATTGAAAACCTCAAAGGCGACAACGAAGACGAAACGACTGGTGTGCAAATTGTGCGCCGTGCTATTGAAGAGCCTTTGCGTCAGATTGTTGCAAACACAGGTGGCGAAGGTGCGGTGATTGTGCAAAAAATCAAAGAAGGCAAAGGCAACTTTGGCTACAACGCACGCACAGAAGTTTTTGAAGACTTGATGGCAAGCGGTGTGATTGACCCTACGAAAGTTACACGTGTAGCCTTGGAAAACGCTGCCTCTGTGGCAACCATGCTACTCACAACCGAGTGCGTGATTACAGAAATTCCAGAGGAAAAATCTGCTGTAATGCCTCCAATGGGTGGTGGCATGGGTGGTATGATGTAATCTAGCTGACGGTATAAAATAAAAACCGCCCTTTTGGGGCGGTTTTTATTTGTGTATTCTTAGATTATCCTCCGATAATATACTTATATTTTTTAGGAAATCCGTTATCAGATCTTGCTTTTAAAATATCCCCTCTTCCATCTCCATTGATAAAAGAGAAAATGATAGCATTTTCTTTTTCCCATCTGCGCAAATCTGCCATAAATGCGTAATGCCCAAAAAATACTTTATATTTCAGTCTTTTGACTTCATTTAAATTAAAATCTGTAATATGAGACAAATCAATTGTTGCAGTGTTTTTTGTTCTTTCTGCATTTGCTTTTAGCCCTGCTTCCAAAGCTGTTTTAATATCATCTGCACTTGCGCCTGCACGTGCCAATAGCTCTGCTTTAATAAAATTAAACTCTATTTCACCGAGTATTTCCAAACTCTGTTGGGCATTAAAAAAGCGCATATATTTTACTTTTTTAATCTCCTCCATAGGCAAGGGTAAAAATGCTTTTTCGTTTGGACTCTTGAAAATACCCAAGGATACTGCATCTACACTAATGGTATTCGTACCCAACCAATATCTCACCCAGTTGTTGTCATTGGGTGCAGTGCCTAAATATTCATAACTATACGCATATTTGTTAGAGAACCCCACTTCCGTACCATCCACGTCTTTACCCAACGCCAATAACATTTCGCTAGCCCTAACATAATCTGCTTCGTCCATGGCTAATTTTAGCAATAAAAAATACGACAATCTAACAAATT
>CANHHI010000138.1 GCA_947460225.1 Flavobacteriales bacterium | reverse complement strand
CTTGGCAATTGCCAATTGTTTGCCTTCATTTTTGGCAATGCGCACATACACCTGCTCGCCGAGCCGAGCCTGTGGCAAAGACAAGCGCAGAATAAGCTCTATGCCCGCACCGCTGTTGCTATTGGGGTTTTTGTAGAGTATTTCAGCGGGGTAATGTGCGCTGTAATCGCTGGCATAGACCGTGGCACTTAAATCTTTTATGGATTGCAAAAAATTTTGGTCTAAATTGTAAGCAAAGGCTTGCACCCAAAAAGTATCCAATCCGCCGAGGCTAAATATTTTTTCGCCCTCTTGCACATAATCACCCTCTTTTTTGAGGATTTCTAGCACGGTGGCATCTTGTGGACTTTTGATGCTGAGATAGGGCAAAGGCTCTGCACGGCTGATGAGTTTTTTCAAGTCTTGGGCTGAAAAACCGTATAACATCAAATTGCGCTCCAAGGCTTGGAAACGCACCGAGCGGTACATGTTGCTGTGCAAATACTGATTTTGCATAAATTGCAAGTAATCTTGCTGTAAAACCAGCACGTCTTCGCTGTATAGCAAAAGCAAAGGCTCTCCTTTTTTAACTTTTTGGTAAGGCGTTTTGACTTTGAGCTGTTCTATGCGTCCAGCGGCTTTGGCAACAACGGCAAGACTTAAATCGGGGTCGTATAAAATTTTACCTGCCAATACTAAATCTCTGCTAAAATGTATTTCCCTTGCGGTATCGGTTTGCAAATCTAGCAAATCCATTTGTTCGGGCATCAAACTCACCACATCTAAATTTTCTCCCAAGTGTTTGGGCACCAAATCCATTTTGCATATCGGACAAATACCCATTTTTTGGGATTGCACTTGGGCGTGCATGGGACAAACATAAATTATATCTGCGCTTTGTGAATTTTCCGTTTGTGGACTGCAAGCCCACAAAAAAACAAAAAATAGGGTAAAAAATAATTTTTTCATGGTTGAATAAAAGTATCGCTATCCAATAGATAAGCTGCGTTTTTTACAATTTCATCTTCGGCGTTTATCCCTTGCAAAATCTGCACATCATTTGCCAAGCTAATGCCCAAAAGCACTTCTTGCGCTTGAAAACCTTGGGGTGTTTTTTTCCAAACCAAACGGCGCAAACCCTGCTCACTGACGGCGGTTTTTGGCAAAAATAAACCGCTATAAGGCTCGGAAGAAATAATTTCTGCTTGCACACTCGTACCCACCTGCCAAGCCTCTTCAATGCTTGCTCTTGCCCAAAATGCGCTGGGGTCTTTTTGCCCCAAAGGAATAAAATCTATTTTCGTTTCTAGGTTTTGCGTGCCATTTTGCAGTTTTACCCAATCCCCTTCATAGACAAAATCGGCTTGATTTCTAGGCACGGCAAGCCAAACCCAGAGTTTTTTGTGTTCGGCAATTTGCAAAAAAGTTTGCCCACGGCTCAAATATGCGCCTTCCTCTAAAACCCCACTGCTCACGGCTTGACGGGTTTTACTGTCTCCCATACCCATTGGGTCTTCGGGTGCGGACATTTCGCCAGCACTCGCTATTTCTGGAAAGTGCGCTACGCCAGCAAAGGGACTATGCACAGGCACTCGTTCCAGCACGGTTTGCGTTTGGAGCAAGTGGTCTATTTCTTTTTGCGACAAGCCTAGACGCAGTAAACGCACGGTGTTTTCCTTGACCAAACGCTCTTCGCCTTGGCTCTGCAAAAGCAAAAGGTGTTTTTGCAAAGAAACCAGTTCGGCACTGTATAATTCTAAGATTTTTTCGCCTTTTTTGACAGGAATATTCGGGTATTTCACATACAATTTTTCTATGCGCCCCGAAACCCTTGCCGAAACATTGTACATAAAGCGTTCATCGTAATCCACCTTGCCCTGCGCAAAAATATGCGCAGGTTTTTCCAGCCACGTTGCTTTTACAACAGGCGTGCTGGCAAGGTCGGAATTAGAAAACTGCTCAGGGGCTACTTCTTGGCAAGCCAAAAATAAAAAGCCCAGCACAGCAAATTTAATGCTTGTGTTCATGCGCATGTTCGTGGGCATTTTTGGTTTTCTTTTCTACCAAGTCCATTTTGCATTTTGGGCAAGAACCAGGTTTGTCGTAGGTTTTGCCTTTTTCGCAATCCATGGGGCAAGCATACACTTTTTGTTCACTGGGCGCTTGCACACTCGTTTGGGTGTTGCGTCCTTTTTTTTCTTGTGCGCTAAGGCTTGCAGTAAGCACAAACAGCGCAAATAAGGTTTTGTTCATAGATAAAATATTTAATGATTGATAAAATGCGTTTCTAAAACAAATTCCGCTTCCAATTGATGCGTTTTTTGCAGTAATTCTAAAAAATCCATTTCTTGCATGAGCTCGGCATCTAAAACCATCAAAAGCTGAAACAAATCGGCTTTTTCATTTTCTTGAAAATTGTGCAAATAAAGCTCAAAAACCTTGCGCTGGTTGGGCAAAATTTCCGCTTGCCAAATGGCAAGGGTTTCATAAGCGGTTTGCAATTCTTGTTTGAGCGTGTTTATTTTTGCCAGCACCATGTTTTGCATGGCTTCGCTTTGGTATTTCATGGCTATAATTTCGCTTTTCATGGCTTTGTTTTCTAGCCTTACTTCCCGAGCCGACCAAGGGGCAATGGGCAGGGTAAAATCAAGCATCACGCTATACATAAAACTTTTGTCGTTCATACGCATAGACTTAAAACCTACGCCAAACATAGGCATCAGCATGGTTTTTTTGATTTTTCTTTGCCAGTCCATGCTTTGTATCTCGCCCTGCATGGCAACCAAGGCGGGGTGCGCTTCAATATGCGTAAAATCATCTGATAAATCATGGTTTTGCAAGACTAAGTTTAAGGTGTCCACCAAAATTACGCTGTCCATGCGTGCGCCCATCAGTTCTTTGAGCATTTGCGAAGAAGCAAAAAGCATGTTTTCTTCTTTTTTGCGCATCACTTCTAGCTTTGCCATTTCGCTTTTCAAATTGTAATACGCCGCTATTTCCGCTTTGTTGTACGCCATGCGTTTTTCCAGCCACATTTTGAGCGGTTCTAAGGTTTCTTTACGGCTTTGCAAAAGTGTTAATTTTTTCTGGGTATAAGCATTTTCATAAAAGGCTTTTTGGGTTTCTGCCAGCAATGCGTGTGCTTGGTGCATGGCTTGGTGGTTGATTTCCTGCTTTTTGGATTGATAATATTTGCTTTTGTATTTTTGTTCCAAAAAATTGGGAAACATTTGCTCCACGCCCACCATAAACATTTTGCGGTTCATTAAATCCGCTAGATTGATACCCCCCATCATGTTGTGCATACCTTCTTTAAAAGGAAACTCCTCTGCACCTAAACTTATTTTTGGTGCTTGCCAAGACCAAGACATTTTGCGCATAAAATCCATGCCCTCTTGCTGTGCTTGCAAGGCTTTTAGCTTGGGGTGTTTTTGTTCCACACGGTCTAGGATAGTTTTTAAATCATAGCTTTGCGCTTGCAAAACCCCTAAATAAAACACTAAACTAATTCGTATGATGTATAATATCAACTTGTCCATATTTTTTCAATTCGTGGGCTTTGGTTATAAAAAATATCAAAGGCGTTACTAAAAGCACGTGCACGGTGGACGTGAACATGCCACCCAGCATCGGCAGGGCAATGGGGAGCATCAAATCCGCACCCACGCCCTTAGACCACAAGACGGGAAACAAGCCCAAAAGCGTTAACGAAACAGTCATCAGCTTGGGACGCAGGCGTTTGACACTGCCATTGAGTACGGCTTGTTCTATATCTTGCACGCTCAATTGATTGTTTTTTTCAGCGACTTTGTCGGCGAGGGCTTGGTTGAG
>CANHHI010000137.1 GCA_947460225.1 Flavobacteriales bacterium | reverse complement strand
GGTTCAGGCAAACTCATGGGCATGCAAGTTATTCCACAAGCCGTTTACGACATGGGCTACATGAACAACAATTTGATGTTGTTGCCTCCGTCTTCTTTGATTATTGTAGGAACCTACATTTGGATACAGCGCAGCAGAAACCAAAAACTCATCGAAAAAAACTAGAATTATGTTAGAATTAGTCAATATTTTTATCAAAGGCATGTTCGTGGAGAACATGATTTTTGCCTACTTTTTGGGCATGTGTTCTTATTTGGCGGTTTCTAAAACCGTTAAAACCGCTATGGGATTGGGTTTAGCCGTAACTTTTGTGCTTGGCATTACCGTTCCCGTGAATTACCTTTTGGAAAACTACGTGCTCAAAGAGGGTGCGCTAGCTTGGTTGGGCAGTGATTTCAAAGACATGGATTTGAGCTTTTTGAGTTTCATCATGTTTATTGCGGTGATTGCTTGGCTTGTGCAATTGGTTGAAATGCTGGTGGAAAAATTCTCGCCCGCACTTTACGGTGCTTTGGGTATCTTTTTGCCACTGATTGCCGTGAATTGCTCTATTTTGGGCGGTGCGCTTTTCATGCAAGAACGCCAATACGCAAGCATTGCCCAAGCGACTTCTTTTGGTGTGGGTTCTGGCATTGGTTGGTTGCTTGCCATCGTGTCTATTGCCGCTATTCGTGAAAAAATACGCTATTCACACGTGCCTGCTCCTTTGCGTGGATTGGGGATTACTTTTATTGTAACCAGTCTGATGGGCATGGCTTTTATGAGCTTTATGGGTATTAAACTTTAAACAAACAATTATGACCAGTGCGATTATTATAACCAGCGTTGTTGTTTTCTTGCTCCTTATTTTGAGCCTCGTGGGCATTTTGCTCTATGCAAAAGCCAAACTTGTGCCGTCTGGAAAAGTAAAAATAACCATCAACAAAGAAAAAACCATAGAAGTAGAAGCAGGCAGTTCTCTGCTCAATACTTTGAGCAATCAAGGTATATTTTTGCCCTCAGCCTGTGGCGGTGGTGGAACTTGCTTGCAGTGCAAATGCCAAGTGAATAGTGGCGGTGGGAACATTTTGCCTACCGAAGAACCTAACTTTTCACGCAAGCAAATTGCCGAAAACTGGCGTTTGGGCTGTCAAGTGAAAGTTAAACAAGACATGGACATCAGCATTTCAGAGGAAGTGTTTGGGATTAAAAAATGGGAATGCGAGGTGGTTTCTAACTACAACGTGGCTTCGTTTATCAAAGAGTTTGTGGTGCGCTTGCCAGAGGGCGAAAAATTGCACTTTGAAGCGGGTGGCTACATACAAATTGATATTCCAAACTGTGAAGTGGATTTTAAAAGCATGGACATTACCTCACACCCCGATTTGCAAAAATACATGGGCAAAAAACCCGATGAATTTCAAGCGGAATGGGACAAATTCAAACTGTGGGATTTGAACATGAAAACCCCTGAATCTGTTGTGCGTGCGTATTCTATGGCAAATCACCCAGCAGAGGGCAACATTGTGATGCTCAACGTGCGTATTGCCACGCCTCCATTTGACCGTGCGAAAGGCGGTTGGGCAGACCTCAATCCAGGTATTGCCTCGTCTTATATTTTCTCACGCAAACCGGGCGACAAAGTAACCGTTTCGGGTCCTTATGGGGAGTTTTTTATTAAAGAAACTGATGCTGAAATGATGTACGTAGGCGGTGGCGCAGGTATGGCACCGATGCGTTCGCATTTGTTCCACCTTTTCCACACCTTGAAAAGCAAGCGCACCGTAACTTATTGGTATGGTGGGCGTTCCAAGCGTGAGCTTTTCTATTTGGAGCATTTTAGAAAAATAGAGCAAGAATTTCCAAACTTCAAGTTTTTTGTGGTGCTTTCTGAACCACAGCCCGAAGACAACTGGAAAGTGAAAAAAGACATACACGACAAAGACGGAGACGGTTTTGTGGGATTTGTGCACAATGCAGTGATAGAACAGTATTTGTCTAAGCATGATTCACCCGAAGACATAGAGTTTTACTTCTGCGGTCCACCCATGATGAACAAAGCCGTTGTAAAAATGTGCGACGACTGGGGTGTACCCAAAGAAAACGTTGCCTTTGACGACTTCGGTGGCTAGCGCAGGCATAGCCTGCACGTTATCTGCTTCGCAGGCAAGGCGCAGGCGTTGTAATCGCTAGGTTGTCTATTCTTGATTGACTTGGGCAATAGAACGAAAAAAATATACAAACAAAAGGAACGGTTTTACACCGTTCCTTTTTGTTTTTTTAATAGACAGCACAATTTCTAATCAAATATGTGCATTTTTACAAAAATTTAACTTAAATAGCCAATATAAGGTTTATTTTTAAGTGTTTTTTCAAAAAAAATACACGATTTTTTGTTGGCAAAAAAAGTACAGAAATCAGCATAAACTTATTGATTTTGACCGTATTTTTGTATTGAATTTTAGAACATACTTATGATAAAAATGATGAACAAATGGGGAGCTTTATGTTTGCTTCCGCTCGTTTTTGCTTGCAACAAACCTAAACCAAATTCAGGAAACAGCAACAACGGAAATGGCAAAAATAAACTAGCCAAAGCCAATTTAACAGGCGCAAAGAGTTTGTTTATTGCTAAATCTCAGGGGCGTGGTGGCGAATCACAAAACACCAGCAAACTCTATAAACTGGTGGAAGAAAACGGCAAGTATAAACACGTAGAAGTTAGTTTTACTGATGAACTAGGCGAAGTGATAAGCTCAAATATTAGCGTAAGTAAAATTTTTAACTTGGAAAAAGGTTTTATTTTATTAACACTAGATAATTCATCAACTGGCGCAAACTTATTGTTGGTAAACAAAACTACGGGGGATATTTTTGCGGTGCCTGGGTACTATAGTCTTTATTCTTCCGATGAGGAAACACCTATTAAAACTATTCCTGGTGTTTCAGCTATCTATTTAAGAGCAGATGGTGATGTTGCACGCATAGACTACACAAACCCCAGTAATCCAACTGTTAAACAGAAAATTTTAACTAACAAGGGCGTATTGTCTGCTAATGATATTTTATGGAACTATGAAATAGACAAATATTATAATATTTTTTATAGACATTCTGGAGGTAACGCAGGGGCTATGGCAGGAATGTCTTGGGAGAATGGAGGAACAATGGGTATGGTTGATTCGTACTACTTACATGTTTCTACAGACTTATATGGTGAATTGTTTTACATAGAGTATACGGATACTACTACAACTATTCACTCACAAATTGATGGACATCCCATTCAAATAGATGGATCTACTATGGATATAAGACTTATAGATGGCTTGAATAAATCGCTAGGAAAAAAGACACGGGTATGTGACAATCTTGCTTTATATCAACAATGTAGTTTTACATGGATACAGTCAGACGGTTATTATATCATGAATATTAAGGATAATAATTCAATGGTTTTGTATAATTTTAATTCACAAAACTTTAATAGGGAAGGCATTGGTGCCTTTATGCTGTTAAATAAAAACTCAGATGGTTACTATGATGTAGAAAAAATTTCTGTTAATCCCAATGATCTTATATTTAATGATAGAAATATCATCACTGTAATAGATGAAGAAAATGCTTTAGTTTGGAAAGCTAGCAAAGATAATATCATACAGTATTTTATAGATGTAAATGGTAAGAAATTAAGTCGAAAAAATAGTTCTATTGTTACTAAATTAACTCGTATATATGATGTTAGTTTAATGGGCAATAAAAAAATTCAAGTAACAGGTTTGCTAAGCGATAAAGATGCAAGAGTTATCATAGAATTTGATGAAAACTTAAATCAAAAAATCATTTCAGAAATTGAATTAAATGCAGAAATTGTTAATTTAATCAAACTCAATTAAACCTAAAAGCCCCGAAAGGGGCTTTTTTTATTGGTTTTTGTTTGAAAAAATGAACATAACGTTCGTCCATCGCCTAGGTTATCTT
>CANHHI010000136.1 GCA_947460225.1 Flavobacteriales bacterium | reverse complement strand
CACCAGCAGTATAAGTATAGCCTACTTGGGTTTCGCTCAGTTTGAGGTTTTTTATAAAAAAGACCGCCAAAAAAGGTATTAAAGCAAAATGGCTGAGCGTAAACACGCAGGTCATCAAAAGTGATTTTATTTGATTTTTTTCTTTGCCAATATTGCTGACAGCATGGAGTAAATTATTGCTTTTATTGATGTTGTGTTTTAGACTGGGAATACTAAAATAGCCCATAATCCAAACAAAAATACCTATGATGCAAATGCTGATAAAAGCCATTTTCCAGCCCCATAAACTACCAATATACAAACCCGCTGGCACCCCAGCAATACTTGCCACAGACAAACCCAATGCAATGCTACTCATGGCTTTGGCACGTTTTTCTGCGGGAAAAACATCAGCGGCAATTGCCAAAGTCTGCGCACTTAGAATACCACCAAACATACCTGCAAGAACTCTAAAAAATACCAAACTGTAAAAATGATTACTCACCCCACAACCCAGTGTAGCGAGCAAAAATCCTGTATAAGACAAAAGTAAAAAAGTGCGTCTGTCAAAACGGTCTATAATGCTGGCAAAAGCAATACCCGAAATGCCAGAACTGACCGCATAACAAGCCAGCAAAAAAGAAAATTGCGCCGTGCTTATCTGAAAATATTCCATAATGGGTACGCCAAGTGGCATCATAATCATAAAATCCATGGCATCGGTAAAGCGTATGAGCCCTAGGGATAGCAAAATAATCAAAGGTTTTTTATGCATCGTTTTGTTTTATAAAGGTAAAGTTAAAATATTTCAAGGTAAATGTCCGCAATGCAAATCACTTTCGTTCAAAAAACTTACTAGTCCAGCCCTTGTGCCACCCTTGGGACGGTTGAAATGCAATAAAATAATATCGCCTTTTTTGCTTTGTTTTAAATTTTCATACACTTGCTCGGCACTTGCGGTTCCGCCAAAATCGCCATTGATAGAAAATCCCAGCACGGCAAAGCCCATATTTCGAACCGCTTGCACTGCTATTTCATCGCAAAAAGCCGTACCCGGTCTAAAAAAGCGAACTGCTTTGCCCGTTTGCTCGGCAAGCAGTTTTGCGGACTCGTTTACTTCAAAATCAATGTCCGCAAGGTTTTTTGTGCCTGGAATGCCGTAAGCACTTTTGCCGTTGATAGATAAGGGTTTGTGATGATAACCGTGGTTTTCTATTTGAAAAATATCTTGATGCGCCAATAAAAACGCAAAGGCTTCTGGCTCGTTTTTTATCCAAGTTTGGGTAACAAAAAGCGTGGCGGGTATTTTTTTGCAATCAAAAAATCTATTAAATCTTTGTCAAAACCTCTGGTGCAAGCGTCCAGAGTCAAATAAATATTGTCTTGATTTTCTATGTGCGATACAACCCCCGTGGCGTGCAAAGACCATTCTTTGGGTTCTTGGGCAAAAAGGCATTGCAAAGAGAAAATGAAAAAAAGGGCGATATTTTTCATAAAAATCCCAGTTCTAATTTGGCTTCTTCGCTCATCATATCTTTTTCCCAAGGCGGGTCAAAAACAATATTGACTTTCGCAGATTTCAAATCGTCCATAGAGGCAATTTTATCTTGCACTTCTTTTGGCAAAGTCTCTGCCACTGGGCAATTGGGAGAGGTAAGGGTCATGTCTATTGACGCATTTTTTTCTGCATCAATGCGTATGCTGTAAATCAAGCCCAGCTCGTAAATATCTACGGGAATTTCGGGGTCAAATATGGTTTTGAGCACGGAAATAATTTCTTCTTCTAGTTCCTTGTCTGTTTTCATGCCAAATGATTTGCCGCAATGTGTTTAATTTTTTGTATCATGCTGTTTAAGCCATTTGCTCTGGTGGGCGAGAGGTGTTCTCCCAAGCCAATTTTCGCAATAAAATTTACCTCCGCTTTGGCAATTGCCTCTGGGGATTGTTCGTTAAAAACGGCAATAACAAGTGCTATCAAGCCTTTGGTGATAATCGCATCGGAGTCGGCAGAAAAATACAAAATATTGTTTTCGTAGCGATGATGCAACCAAACCTGCGATTGACAGCCTTTGATGCGGTATTCATCGGTTTTGTATAAATCGTCTATTTTAGGCAAAGTTTTGCCAAGGTCAATGATGTATTCGTATCTCTGTGTCCAATCTTCCAGCAGGCTAAAATCTTGTACAAAATCCTCTTGAATACTTTGAATATCTTTCATCTCAACATGTTTATTGCCTTTTTGAGGCTTTCTAAAAAATAATCAACCTCCGCTTGGGTATTGTAAAAAGCCAGCGAAGCACGGGCTGTGCCAGCCACGCCAAAAAAATCCATAATCGGTTCTGCGCAATGATGCCCTGTGCGAATGGCAATGCCCATTTTGTCTAGCAAAACGCCTAAATCGTAGTTATGCACGCCTTCCACCACAAAAGAACTCAGCGGTGCTTTGTGTTTGGCAGTGCCAATTATGCGCAAGCCTTGTATTCCCAGCAAACCTTTTTCTAAATTTTCGTGCAAGGTCTTTTCATGCGCCATAGCTCCATGCCAGTCCAAGTTATTGATATAATCCAATGCCGAGCCAAGGGCAATCACATCGGCGATATTGGGCGTGCCTGCTTCAAATTTGTGGGGCAATTCGTTGTAGGTACTGCTTTCGTAGCGCACGGTTTTAATCATATCCCCACCGCTTTGATACACAGGCATTGCCTCTAAAAGGTCTTTTTTTCCATACAGCACGCCCACGCCCGTAGGTCCAAATAATTTATGCGAAGAACACACCCAAAAATCGGCATCTAAGGCTTGTACATCGGTTTTTGTGTGGGCAATGCTTTGTGCGCCGTCCACCAAAACCTTTGCGCCCACTTGGTGGGCGAGGGGTATGATATTTACCAAGTCTGTAATCGTGCCCAATGCGTTAGAAGTTGCAGTAATGGCAAGGATTTTAGTTTTTTCAGTGAGGAGCAGGGGCAATTTTTCCATGTCCAGCTCCCCAGTGGCGAGCATAGGCATAATGCGCAAAACAGCCTTGCGTTTTTGGGCGCAAATTTGCCAAGGCACCAAATTGGCATGGTGTTCTAAACCAGAAACCAAAATTTCATCGCCCTCGCCAATAAAAGCCTCTCCAAAGCATTGCGCCACCAAATTGATGCTCGCCGTTGACCCAGCGGTAAATATAATTTCTTCTCGGTGTTTTGCGCCAATAAAAACCTGCAGGGCATCTCTGGTTTTCTCAAAAGCGTCCGTGCTGATTTGACTCAAATAATGCACCCCACGATGCACGTTGGCGTAGTCTTGACTGTAAAAATTTTGCAAAGTGTCCAAAACAATTTTGGGCTTTTGTGCAGAGGCAGCATTGTCAAAATACACCAAATTTTTGCCATGCACTTGGCGGGCTAAAATGGGAAAGTCTTTGCGTATTTTTTCTATTTCAAAACTTGGCATAACATCGCTTTTAAGCATCTAGCAAATTACCAAAATAATGGGCTAATTTCCCAGAAACATAATCCATAATTTCTGGATTCTCTATTTTTTCCAACACTTCTTCCACAAAGGCATGTAAAACCAAAAACTGCGCTGTTTCGGCATCTAAGCCCCTTGCACGCAAGTAAAACAAAGCATCTTCGTCAATTTGACCAGTCGTTGTGCCGTGCGAACATTTCACATCATTGGCATAAATTTCCAGTTCTGGTTTGGTGTCAATAATGGCTTTTGGACTGAGCAAAACATTGGCATTGCTTTGAAAAGCATTGATTTTTTGCGCATCTTTTGCCACCAAAATTCTGCCGTTAAAAACCCCTCTGGATTCATCTTGCAAAATCCCCTTAAACAATTGATTGGAGTAGCAATTCGGCACCAGGTGGGAGAGGGCGGAGTGGTTGTCCACCAAATTTTTGTTTTTACCCACAAACAAGCCGTATTGATGCGTTTCGCAGTTTTCGCCTTGCACGGCTATGTTTAAATTGTTGCGCACAATTTGCCCGTCCAAACTCAATACATTGATTT
>CANHHI010000135.1 GCA_947460225.1 Flavobacteriales bacterium | reverse complement strand
CATGTTGTAAGATACCACAAAGGTAAGAATTTTGAAACCAAATTACAACTCTGCAAATTGATTGGTTGCAATTTTTCTGGTTGTAAGATACCACAAAGGTAAGAATTTTGAAACCAAATTACAACAAAACAATTGAGCAGAAATTCCAAGAAATCGTTGTAAGATACCACAAAGGTAAGAATTTTGAAACCAAATTACAACTGAATTTCTAGGCTTTAAGACGCTATCAAAGTTGTAAGATACCACAAAGGTACAGCATTTTGAAACCAGCAAGCGAAGCGCGGTAGCAAAAAAATACGCCCCTACATTGTTTTATGTGTTGCAATCAATGGGCAGAAAATTTTCTGCCCCTACATTTTACCTGTGTACCGCAGATGCAGATAACGTGCAAAGTTTGCCTACCCGCACGAAGTGCGGATTAAATCGGAAATGTCCGTAAAACAAGCTATGCCTGTTTCCGTATCTGTCTAAAAGAATCATACATAATCCTAAACCAAATAAAAATACATGGTACGGCTTTCAAGCAATAAGGCTTTACAAATTCTTCCCTGAGATATTGAGGAAAAATATCCGTAGGCGATAGTGAGGTGAGCACAAAAGCACTTATAAAAAGAAAGATATTCAATTTATTTTTATCAGCTTGCAAAAACCATAAGGCAACAGCAGACATCGCAATAACAAATGTAGGCGATTCCGCTTTGTGATTAAATATAATTACCCAAAGCAACAAAGAATAAAGCATCAAATACCTAAACGATAAATTTTTATACTGTTTTATTTTGGCAAAGGGCAACAAAAAAACGCATGCACCCAAAAGCACCACCATGTTTTTATTAACATCAAGCGAAAACCAAGTGTGCAACCAGCCCATAACTGAGTATCCATAGGAAATATCATGGTCGTTTGCCAGTAAATTCAAATAACTTTGGTGTAAGGCTAAGTACTGCGGAAAATCAACAAAAAGCAAAGGCAGAAGCGACAACACAAGTGTCCAAAACAAAGCATATAAGGCGATTTTCCATTTTTTAGGATAAAACAAAAATAGCACAAAGCAAACCACGCTAAATAGCTTGATAAAAATAGACAAAACCAGACTCAAAGTAGCTAAAAAAGGTTTGTCTTTTTCCATCAATCCAAAGGAAAAAATCATCAAACCTGCCATCAGAGCATTGGCTTGTGCATTCTGCATGGAAGTCATCAACTCTATTAACACAATGATGAGAGCCAATCCTTTTTGCGTATCTGTAAATTTTGGCAGATAATAAATAGCATAGAGCAAAGCCAGCGCATTCAACACATTCCATAAACTTAATCCAAGCCAATCTGGCAAAGTATGAAAAATACCAAAAAACACAGAAAAAGTAGGCGTATATTTATACAAATCCCATTGTTCTGATGGGTAGAGTACATACAAATCTTGATAAGTTTTTAGATGGTAGAAAGATTTCTCAAATATGGTGTAATTATTGTATTTATGTAATAATAAGCCTTGAAGACTAGCTAGCAAAGCAAAAATCACAAAAATAAATACCAGATTTTGCTTTCTAGAAATAAAAGCGGTAAGTTTACTGAATGTCTCCATAAGATAATTTTTAGCTAAAACACCACAAATGTACAGCATTTTGAACCAACAAGCAACGCGCAGTAGCAAAAAAAAACTGCAACGTTGTAAGATACCACAAAGGTACAGCATTTTGAAACCAAATTACAACTTATCCAAACAGGGATTTGTGCTCGGTAAAAAATCTATGGTATGCGCCTGAAAATATGATCATACATATCAACAGCACAATAATTGAAAAAAACACCTCGCTCCTTATGAAATGAATAGTTTCAGGTATGACAGACACTTGTAAAATTTTTTGCAAATATTTATTTCTGTAAAAAATGACTATGCCTAGACCTATAAATATGAACCCAATAATACAATTGAGCACATTGAATTCATAAGCATTGCTCATGATACTGATTATTCCAGATGCCAGCAGTATTACACTGCTCAACAAATATATTACAGTTATTAAAATCATATCCATGCTATGTTTTTAATGATAAACAGTTTTTTTTTAAAAAATTGAAATTTTAAGGTGAAACAAAAACCTACTGCACCACAACTGTTTTGCTTACTTGGTTATTGTAATCACCGCCGTAAAAAAACTTAGCCAATATTGTCAAGGATTTACCTGAGTAATGTTTTTTGAGCAAAGCCATTTGGCAATCGTCAAAATTGATTTTTATCGCCCCAGAAACATTTTCAAAAGACAAAGGCAATTGTTTATTGTCTGTTAAATCTTGCAAATAAACCTCTACCCTTTTAAAATTTACAAGCCCTGTATTGTTTGTATTCAATTCGTAGCCAGCACCCAAAATGTCTGCGCCCTGCCAAACTGCTTCTTGCAAACCTGTTGTTTGTCTTAAAAAATCAATATAACTAGACAAACGAGTTGATAAGTTAAAACCCGCACCTAAAGTCCACCTAGGTTTAATCAAAAAATTGATGCCTACCAGATAATTTTGCTCCCGCACGCCAGCTATCATCGGACCTCCGCTATCACCTGGAAAAACGCCATGCAAAGGCAAAGGCAAATCATAACCTCCATATGCTTGGTCTGCAATTGCCCCAACATTATGCACCAGTTTAGTGCGGTCGGCTGGATTATCGGGCTCTGGCACTAAACCAGAAGTAAACGTATTAAATGCACCACATGTGCCACCAATAACCGTGCCTTCCTTAGACCAACCCATGGTGGTGGTTTTATCGCCAAAATTCAATTTATCATCTGCGTAAAATAAGATAGGTGCTTGCTTGGCATTATATATGATATTTTTATTAAGCTCCACAACTGCCAAATCATTGTTGAATGTTGGTGCATGATACGTGGGATTCTCGTAAATATTGGATACTGACATAGCCCCAGCTAAAGGCGATATAGGACAAGGATCAGGCGTATTCAATGTTTTTATGGAATGCATATAGTCTGAAAGCGGAAAACCACGCACACAATGTGCCGCCGTTAGAATTTTATTAGGCGCAACAATAACACCCGAACAAACGTTTTTATAAGAATAATCTTTTTTGATGCGTACCAAACGTACAAAAAATGGGTAATTGTTCACATCTGCTGCATCGCCTATTGCTCTATGGTCAAAAATAGGCTCAAACGCTAAAATCCCACAATCTTGCTCCACTATCGGCTCTGTAATAGGCGTTACCGTGCCGTCTGGGTTGATAACAACTGGGGTTACCTCGCCATCTGGGTTGATAATAACTGGATTTACCGTGCTATCTGGATTGATAACGATAACTGGGGTTACCGTGCTATCTGGGTTTACAACAACTGAAGTTACCACGCCATCTGGGTTGATAACAACGGGATTTACCGTGCCATCTGGGTTGATAACAACAACTGGGGTTACCGTACCGTCTGGATTGACAACAACCACTGGAGTTAATGCACCGTCTGGATTAGTAACTACGGGTGGTTTAGTTGTACTCGTTTGCATCACTGGCTTAACACGAGGTGCGGTTTTACAGCCTATGATAAGCAACAATAAAAAAAGACAAATAGATAGAAAATTGTTTTTTATAAAAATTAACATTTGTTTTTATTTTTAGGCAAATTTAATAAAATTTTAACAAAAAACCAAAACTGTAACATCAAGCCAACTCTTGCAACATTTTTTTGTCCAAGTTTTCTTTGTGTTTTTAAACAAATGTAATGAAAAATGTATAACTTTGGAAAAAAATTCATATGTGAAAACTTTTTTGACTAGTTTTTTATGCGCCAGCACAATGGCATTGGCGCAAAACGTGCAAAAACCCTTAGAAATACAGCATATCGCTGGCAATTCTTACAATTATATTACCTACGGTGATGGCGGCGGTGGCAATATTTATCCCACCAATAGCGTGTATGTGCTGACTAAAAAAGGCGCAGTTTTAATAGATGGTCCTTGGGATCCAAGCCAAGTGGAACCGCTTTTGGACAGCATTGCCAAAAAGCACAAACAAAAAGTGGTGCTT
>CANHHI010000134.1 GCA_947460225.1 Flavobacteriales bacterium | reverse complement strand
CGCAGAAAACCGTATAGCGTGCTTCTTTTTGATGAAATTGAAAAAGCGCACCCCGATATTTTTAACATTTTATTGCAAATTTTAGACGAAGGGCAAATCACCGATAGTTTGGGTAATAAAGTAGATTTTAGAAATACTTTGATTATTTTGACCTCCAACATAGGCATTCGTCAGGTGCAGGATTTTGGCAGAGGTTTGGGTTTTGGAACTTCTGGAAATGCCAATAGTTTAGAGGCGCAAAGAGATATTCTACAAAATGCTTTGAAAAAAACTTTTGCTTTGGAATTTTTGAACCGTTTGGACGAAGTGGTTTATTTTCAAAATTTGGACAAGGAAAGTATTGCGAAAATTTTAGAATTGGAAATTAAAAAACTCCAAGATAGATTGCTCCAAAAACAAGTGCATCTCAAAATCACAGATCCCAAAGTATTTGCTTTTTTGGCAGAGAAAGGCTATGATGAAAAATTTGGCGCAAGGCACTTAAAACGAGTGATACAAGAACATTTGGAAAATCCATTGGCAGAATTGTTGATTAAAGAGCATTTTTCTAAGGAAACTTTTATTGTGGTTGATTTGGTGGAAGGGGCTTTGGTTTTGAATAAAAAAGAGTAAATACCAAGCGAAACGCCTTCTCGCTGTGCAGACATTATTTATTTTAATCTGGCATCAGAGATGCGGACATAGTCCGTTTTAGTCTGCCTACGGCAGGCAAGGCACACGCAAAAACGTAGGGAACGGTTTGTTAACCGTTCCAAAAACCGAAACCCAGCCTAAGCTGGGTTTCGTATGTTTATTATTCAGAGGTCTTGCCATGGCAAGACCCTACGCAGGCAAACCCTGCCCCGTGCGTAGCACGGATAAAAACGCACAAATCCTACGCCTTGGGCGTGGGATTTGTGGTTTAATTTCTCTTTACTGCATTTCTTATTGCCTCCTCCAAATTATCCCCATGCAATTCATAGGGTGCCAACTGCGCAATATTGCTTTGGTTTATATGGAGTTGCCCTTCGTTTCCTTTGTTGCCTCTATGCTGACCTTTGGAATACGAAGGATTTTCAAGAACTTCTTTACTGCTCATTACCCAAAGCGTTATCTGGTCTCTAAAAACCGCCACCCAAATAAACACATCACAGCATTGTGGTTTTAATTGCTGGAAATTCATCAAGAAATTTTTATGAGTGTTTTTGGAAAGGGCTTTCATGTAAAGCGGTTCTTCGCTATCACTTTCAACGGCTCTTGAAGCCTTTACCTCTATTCTTATGCCGTCTAACCACAAATCATAATCACCTGAATAATTTGGGTCTAGCTTTTTACTCGGACGTTCAAGTTTAGAACACTTGCCTTGCACATAAGTCTGTGCAAATTTTTCACCAAAACCCCTTGGCGCAGAAATTTCAAATATCCATAGATTAGGATTGGCACGCATGTATTCCGTTCGTATATCCATGTATTGCTCGTAGGATAAGCCTTTCTTGTGCATCAAATTACATATCAAATGCTCGTACTCGTTAAAAGGAAAAATAGATTGATCTTCCTCCACCATATTGAGCACTTCTTCTAAGTCTTGTGCTGAACCCGTAAAAGATGCTATGATTTTATTTTTTAATGCTAAAAGTTCCATGTTCTGTTTTTGTAATGTGTAAATAATCTAAATAACTAGACGCTGAAAATTCTTGATGATGCAAAAAATAATCCGAGTGTATGGGCAATAATTCTAAATCACCACGCAAAATCTTATGGGTGGCAAAAAGTTTTTTAAAAAGCCAATTGATGATGTCGCTATTGAGCAATTGGGTTAATTGCGCACCACTTATCCCAATGCCTGTCGGAATAAGCATATTGGCACTATTGAGCATATAACGTTGCTCGGTATCGCAAAAAAAGCACAAATCTGAAGAAATAAATTTATAGATAAGCTTTTCTTGGGCATGATACATATCCAATGAAGCAACTTGTTGAAAATTGGAAAAATCATTCAAAATAAAGGTGTTAGGCTCTTTTAAACCAGATTTTGTAATATCAGAACCCTTATAAATGGGAACATATCCTGTTTTTGGCGTTTTACTGCAAAACCTATCATTGTTTCCCGTTACGATGCCCAAAGCCCATTTCGCCTTATTTTTTAGTGTAATGTGTTTGCTTGCATATAATCTATTGATGACTTGCGCCTCTTCTGCATGGGTAGAAAAGTTAAAAATAGTTTTGGGGTTGTGCTGAAAAGACGACACACTGCGCTCAAAAGCAGTATTATGCGCCTTACAAATAATCTTATCTTGCAGATTAGACGGTTCATTTTGCAAAACAACCGCCTGTGCCTTTGTCATCAATCCTTGGAAAGCCTTACCATAATCCAAAAAGTGAGTGATTTTTTTACTTAAAACTTTTTTTCGTATATCTTCAAAAGCCGTGATGTTAAAAAATGCCTCTTGCATCAAAAATCCTAAGTATCCTGCTTGTTTCAAGACAAATAAACCCGCCCCCATAAACAAAGAGGTGGTATCTAAACTATTGCCACAAGCATACTGCGAGGCAAAACGTTTTTTATGTGCGATATCTATTTTTTTACCCCAAGGCGGATTGGTCAATATCAGGTCAAAAGATAAACCTGCTTGTTGTAATCGCAAAGATTCTTGCAGAAAATCCCCCAGCTTAACATGGGGCAATTCCACGCCAAACATTTGCTTTACACGTGCTTTGGTTATCCATATCGCATGTTCATCTACATCAAAACCATGTATATTTTCTGGGGATATACCTTGTCTAAGGGCTTCTACGATAAAATTACCCGAACCACAACAAGGGTCTAAAAAGGTAAAATATTGATCTATCTTTACATGTTTAAACAAATCCTCCACAATCCAAGCAGGCGTATAATAAATGCCCTCTTGGTTGCGATGCGCATCGGATAACGTTTGTTCGTAAGCCATACCCAAATCTTCGCTTGGGCAGGTTTGTTGCCATGTTGCTATGTTGGGCAATGTTTGTGATGTATCCGCTTTTTTTTGCCGTTTATTGGCTCTTGCCTGTAATTTTTCTTTGCCTGCAACATTTGCCATAAAGCTATCCAGGGAGGATTGCGTAACGATTCCCTTGCCCAATTGTTCGAGGTACCCCGTTTTTATCCAGTTGCGAATGGTAGCGGTGGAAACATTTGCCGTTTTTGCAGCCTGCTCAACCGTGAGTTTATTCAACGCTATTTCCCCAAATAAATTGTGTTGCATGGTTCAAATTTAGCAATTTTTAGCGTAAGTATTACAATAGATTTTCAAACTTCTTCCAGCAATTGCGAATTGTGGTGGCGCACTCTTTGGGATTGTATTCTTCGCCTGCTTTGAAAGTGCTGTCTGTAAATTCAGATACAGACCAAAGCCACAGGGTTTTGCCCTCGCTGTCGGTAACTTGTATGGGCTTTAAAAATGCCCCCGTAGTAAAAATTTGGGGCTCATCTTGGAAAATTAGACTGGGCATGTTTTTTTGGATAGTTGAAATATATTTTATTCATCATTGGTGTCAGCAAGATTGTCATCGCTATTTATACTGGTAACATCTATACTAAAATTTTGATGGTCATATTTGGTAACAATCACGGCATTAAACCCTAAAACATCTAACTTTTCCATAGTAGCCAGCTCTCCTTCTTTAAGCTGTAATACTTGTCGCAATAACCAATTGGATAACGCCTTGTTTGGGTTTGTCATCAGTGCCTTTGAATTGTCTTGGCAAACCTTAGCACTAAAAACCTCCCCTGTGGGTATGCGTAAGCTAAAATGCTCGTCCCTTGCTGGAAAAAAAGCAGAAAAATTCTTATGTATGTATGATGGAATTTTAATATAAATCTCGCCAAAATCTCGCCGTCTGCCCCCTGCATTCCACTGGTTTAATCCACTTTTTTCATGCACCAATCTAACTCCTTTTTTTAGACTATACAAGGGCAATATAACATAATCTTTCCCTTCCACACTTGTATTGGCAAGCCGTAAATCTTTGTTAGCAAAGAAATCAAGTAATAATGAATATGGATCATCTATTATTTCTACTGGAAAGCTGTAAGCATGGTT
>CANHHI010000133.1 GCA_947460225.1 Flavobacteriales bacterium | reverse complement strand
GTGAGCACTGGCTTGGCAGTTTATTTCGTTGAGGGTGCGTTGCACCACCAAAAACTGGTCTTCAAAATTGGGGTGCGACAAATCCACCACGTGCAACAAAATATCCGCTTCCCGCACCTCGTCTAGGGTGGACTTAAAACTTTCCACCAGCTGATGGGGCAATTTGCGGATAAAACCCACGGTGTCAGCAAGCAAAAAGGGAATATGTTCCCAAACCACTTTGCGCACAGTGGTGTCCAAAGTGGCAAATAGCTTATTTTCGGCAAACACATCGGATTTGCTGAGCAAATTCATTAAAGTGGACTTGCCCACGTTGGTATAGCCCACCAATGCCACACGCACCCAATCCCCTCGGTTACTGCGCTGTGTTGCCATTTGGCGGTCTATGGTGCCGAGTTTTTCTTTGAGTTTGGCAATGCGTGTGCGTATAATGCGCCTGTCCGTTTCAATTTGGGTTTCCCCTGGACCACGCATGCCAATGCCCCCTTTTTGCCTTTCCAAGTGCGTCCACATACCACTCAAACGAGGGAGCAAATACTGATACTGCGCCAGTTCTACTTGGGTTTGTGCGTAAGCACTCCTTGCCCGAAGGGCAAAAATATCTAAAATAAGCGTGGGTCTGTCTAACACACGCTTTTTAAAAGCATTTTCTAAATTTCTTTGCTGTTTGGGCGAGAGTTCATCGTCAAAAATCACCAAGTCTATCTCTGGATTTTCCTCCAAATGCGCTTTGATTTCTTCCACTTTCCCCTGCCCCACAAAAGTTGCACCCACAGGCGAAGACATGCGTTGCAAAAATACTTTATCGGTTTTTACCCCAGCGGTATCCGCCAAAAAAGCAAGTTCAGCAATGTATTCCCTAGCGAGCAACTCTTGCTGCTTGTCTGTAATAATCCCCACCAAAACACAACTGGATTGTTGTTCGGCGGTTTCATAGAGTTTGGTTTTTGCCATAATTAAGAAACGCCCAAGCCTCTAAACGCCCAAGGAATGCTTGCACAAATCACCAAAAGTGCCAAGCCGTAAAACAGCAAAACCGATTTGTTAGATTTAGTTGCTTTTACACGTTTATAGCCCAAAGTGATTAACACAAAAGCAATGAGCATGCCCACACCGTGTTCTGCAGTGAAAAACCTAAACACAGGACTTTTCATGGTCTCTGCCATAAACACCACTTTTGGACTTAAAAAATACAAAACCAAACCCAATAAAAACTGCGTATGAAAAGCAATCATGCTAAACAAATACAGTTTTAATGTTTTACCTTGCACGCTTTGCTTGCATTGCACGAGCGCAAAAACCAAAGACACAAGCAACAATGCCAGCACAACATAGCGCAATAAACTGTGTATTTCTACTAAAATAGGTAACATAATGATAATTTTATAGCACAAATATACGTAAAAAATCAAATACGCAAATTAAAAAGCGGTAATATCTTTTATTTCTAGGGGCTGTTGCGCCACAAAACCCTCGCCAAATTCCACAAAAATCATGCGCCCAAAGTGCCTGGCTCTGCCTTGCAAAAAGTCCAAATAATGGGGCATCGTCAAAGGCGTTTCTTTCTCGGTGGAATTGGGCTGATAAAATTGCGAGGAAAACGCCTGCAAGGCTTGCATTTTCTTGTCCATGTATGCGCTTACATCTATCACAAAATCGGGTTTTTGGTCGTAATCTTGTATGTAATAAAAAACCTGCTTGGGGCGGTGTGCTTCCTGCAAGTCACCGTGTTCATTTTCGGTTTCTATGCGCACAAGACCGCTGTAAAAACAAGCATCTGAAACCAATTTTGAGGCTCTGGCGTGGTCAGGATGGCGGTCGTGCGTAGCGTTACAAAGCACAATTTTAGGCTTGTGTGTGCGTATTTTTTCAATGATTTTAAGCAAATTTTCTCGGTTGTGCTGAAAAAATCCATCGGCAAAATTTAAATTTTCTCTATGATGCAAACCGAGTATTTTAGTGGCTTTATCGGATTCTTGCAAGCGCAAAGCGGCGTTGCCACGACTGCCCAATTCTCCAGCGGTTAAATCTATCACCCCCACACGGTAGCCCATGTCCACGTGTTTGGCAAGTGTTGCCGAACAGGCAATTTCCGTGTCGTCTGGGTGGGCGGCAAACGCCAAAATATCCAATTTTTTATTTAAAGATTCCATATTGGTTGCCAAAAGTAAAAAAATATATTAAATTTGCACAACATAAACAGCAAAAAAATGAATATTGCCCAGTATATTGACCACACTTTATTGAAAGCTACGGCGAGTGCAGAAGAAATTCAAACCTTGTGCCAGGAAGCGATAGACCATCAATTTTATGCCGTTTGCGTGAATGGCAGTTATGTAAAATTAGCCAAATCTATATTGGGCAAAACTTCGGTGAAAATTGCTGCCGTTGTTGGTTTCCCACTCGGGCAAAGCACCACAGCAAGCAAAGTTTTTGAAGCCAAAGAAGCCATTGCAAATGGTGCCGATGAAATTGATATGGTGCTGAATATTGCCGATTTAAAAGCGGGCAAAACCGATGCGGTGCGCACGGAAATTGCCAGCATCAAGGACGCTATTGGGAAAAATGTATTGAAAGTTATTTTTGAAAATTGCTACCTCACAAATGCTGAAATAAAACTAGCTTGTGATTTGTCTTTGCAAGCTGGTGCTGATTTTGTAAAAACCTCCACAGGTTTTGGCACGCACGGCGCAACTGTGGAACACGTAAAAATCATGTTAGATGCGGTGAAAGATAAAGCCCAAGTGAAAGCAGCGGGTGGCGTGCGCAATTTTGAAGATGCTCAAAAATACATAGACATGGGCGTAACCCGCTTGGGAACAAGCTCTGGCGTGCAAATTTTACAAGGCAAAACGATAACAGGTTATTAACATGAACGCATTTAAAAGGGTTATTTTATTGGTGCTGGATAGCGTGGGCATTGGGGCATTGCCCGATGCGGAGGCTTACGGCGATTTAGGCGCAAACACGCTCGGACACATAGACGAAGCCGTGGGTTTGCCTTTGCCAAATTTGGCAAAATTAGGATTAGCCAAATTGCATGATTTTAAACATATTCCTGCTGTTGAAGCAACAACAGGTGTTTACGGCAAAGCCATGGAATCCTCTAAGGGCAAAGATACGATAACAGGACATTGGGAGCTGGCAGGCGTAATTACCGAAAAAGGCTTTCCGACTTATTGGCATGGGTTTTCTAAGGAATTGATAGCGGATTTTGAAGCTAAGACGGGCAGAAAAGTATTGGGCAACAAAGTAGCCTCTGGCACGGAAATACTCAAAGAACTGGGCGAAGAACACCTCAAAACAGGGGATTTGATTGTTTATACCTCGGCGGATAGCGTGCTACAAATTGCGGCGCATGAAGAAAAAGTGCCTTTGGCGGAATTATACAAATACTGCGAAATCGCAAGGGAATTAAGCGATGTGGCACGCATTATTGCGAGACCTTTTTTGGGTACTTGTGCTGAGGATTTCCACAGAACCGCCAACCGCAAAGATTTTGCTGTTTTACCCCCAGAAACCATGCTAGACAGGCTCAAAGCAGGTGGCAAAGAAGTCAAAGCGGTGGGGAAAATTGTGGATATTTTTTGCGGGCAGGGCATTACGCATTACCAAAAAACAAAAAATAACCAAGACGGCATAGACAAAACCATTGAGATTTTGAAAGCAGATTTTTCGGGTCTAATTTTCACCAATTTGGTTGATTTTGACTCTGAATTTGGGCACCGCAGAGATGTGAAAGGCTATCAAAATTGCTTGGTGGAATTTGACAAGCGTTTGCCTGAAATACTCGCCACGATGCAGGCAGATGATTTGCTTATCATCACCGCTGACCACGGCAACGACCCCATTTTTAAAGGCACAGACCACACCCGAGAATACGTGCCGATTTTATGCTGGCACAAAAATATACAAAGCAAACCTTTGGGCGTGCGAAATTCATTTACAGACTTTGCCGCAACCATTGAACAAGCACTTTTACACACCGCAAACGACAAATCTTTTTTAAACCATATCGCATGAAAAATAGCCTAGAACATTTGCAAAATATAGCCAGCCAAGTACGCCGAGATATTGTGCGCATGGTGGCAGGCGTGGCATCTGGACACCCCGGAGGTTCTTTGGGTTGTGCCGATTTTTTTGTGGCACT
>CANHHI010000132.1 GCA_947460225.1 Flavobacteriales bacterium | reverse complement strand
TTTGTCGCCACCCTCTGCGCCCAAATCTATCACGTAATCTGCGTTTTTGATGAGGTCTAAATTGTGTTCAATCACCACCAGCGAATGCCCCAAATCCAAAAGGCGATTAAAAGCGATGAGCAATTTTTCTATGTCGTAAAAGTGCAAACCCGTGGTGGGTTCATCAAAAATAAACAAAATAGGTTCGGGATTTTGGCTGTGTATCAAATAACTCGCCAGTTTGATGCGCTGTGCTTCTCCACCGGAAAGCGTGCTAGAACTTTGCCCCAATTGCAAATAGCCCAGCCCAACTTCTTGCAAAGGCGATATTTTCTTGACAATATTTTTTTCCGTTTCAAAAAACGTCAAAGCCTCTTCTATGCTCAATTGCAAAACATCTGCAATATTTTTACCTTTATAGGTAACTTGCAAAATTTCTTCTTTAAAACGCTTGCCTCCACACGCCTCACAAGGCAAATGCACATCTGCCAAAAACTGCATTTCCACGCAAATTTGCCCTTCGCCCTCGCAAGCGTCGCAACGCCCACCCGCCACGTTGAAAGAAAACCTGCCAGCCGTAAAACCATATTTCTTGCTCAATGGCTGTGCGGCGAAAATCGCCCGAATGTCGTCAAAGGCTTTTACATACGTTACAGGATTAGACCGAGACGAACGCCCAATGGGGTTTTGATCAATAAATTCCACCTGCGACACGCTTTTTAAGTTGCCAGTCAAATCATCAAATTTACCCATTTTTTGGCTGAGCGGATTGCCCAAGGCTTTCTGCAAAGCGGGATAGAGTATGTTTTTAATCAAAGTAGATTTACCCGAACCCGAAACCCCAGTAATTGCCGTAAAAACCTGCAAAGGAATTTGCACGTCTATATTTTTTAAGTTGTTTTCACGTGCGCCTGTAATTTTGAGGGAATTTTTCCATGTACGGCGTATTTTCGGCACGGCAATGGCTTTCTTGCCCAAAATATAATCCGCAGTAAGGCTTTTTTTGGCTTTAAGCAATTCTTTTGGCGTGCCCGCAAAAACCACCTCGCCCCCAAATCTGCCCGCATAAGGACCAATGTCAATGATATAATCGGCGGACTTCATCATGTCCAGCTCGTGTTCCACCACAATCACCGTATTGCCCAAAGCCTGCAAACTGCGCAAAACGCCAATCAGTCTTTGGGTATCTCTGGGGTGTAAGCCAATGCTGGGTTCATCTAAAATATACAAACTGCCCACCAAGCTACTGCCCAAACCCGTTGCCAAATTGATGCGCTGACTTTCCCCGCCCGAAAGTGTATTGGACGCTCGGTTGAGGTGCAAATAACCCAAACCAACGTCCAGCAAATATTGCAAGCGGTTTTGGATTTCCAAGAGCAATATTTTGGCAATGGCTTGCTCGTGGGGACTGATTTTTTTTGGTAAATCCTCAAAAAAGGCGTGCAATTCTGTCAATGGCAAGGTTAAAAGCTCGCTAAGTGTAACGCCCACAATTTTCACATAATTGGTTTCTGTGCGCAAACGACTGCCATTGCACGTGTGGCAATGGGTAATGCCCGAATAGCGGTGAATGAGCACACGGTAATGCACCTTGTGGGTTTGACTGCGCAAAAAATCAAAAAACGCATAAATGCCTGCCACTTTTTTGCCGTCCCCGTGCCAAAGCAGGTCTTTTTCAGCTTTGCTGAGCAATTTATAGGCTTTGTGAATGGGAAAATCTACTTTGCTGGCTTGTGCCAAAAAACTTGCTTTCCATTCTCTAAAATTATCGCTTTTCCAAACCGCAACCGCATCTTGATAGACCGAAAATTCCACATTGGGAATAACCAAATCGGGGTGAATGCCCACAGCATAACCCAAGCCTTCGCAGGCAGTGCAAGCCCCTGCAGGACTATTAAACGAAAAAAAACTTTCGCTGGGTTCGGTAAAAACCTCACCATCTTCCTCAAAGCGGTTGTTGTAGTATTGCCAAGTGCTTTCGCCATTTTCAGACAAAAATTCCAAGGCTAAATTGCCACTGCCTTCGTAAAAAGCCGTTTGCACGGAATCCGCCATGCGACTCAATTCTTCGTTGTGTTCACTGACTTTCAAGCGGTCTATGAGCAAATAAAGCGTTTGCGCTTTAAAGTCGGTGTTTAAATTGGTCTGTAAATCCAGCACCTCTTTCCCCACCCGCAAACGAGAAAATCCCTGCCCGAGGTAAAGCTCCAATTGCTCTTTTTGACTGCGACTCATGGGCAGAAAAATAGGCGCAAGCAAATAAAACTTTGTACCTAAATCTTGACTAGCAATACCTGCCAAAACGTCTTGCACGTTGTGTTTTTTTACTTCTCTGCCTGTTTTAGGCGAAAAAGTTTTGCCAATGCGGGCATATAGTATTTTTAAATAATCGTAAATTTCGGTAACCGTGCCAACCGTAGAGCGTGCATTGGTACTGCTCACTTTTTGTTCAATGGCAATGGCAGGAGCTAATCCTTTGATGTATTCCACAGGCGGTTTTTCCATCTTGCCCAAGTACTGGCGAATATAGGAAGAAATGCTTTCTGCATAACGCCGTCTGCCTTCGGCAAAAATCGTGTCAAAAGCAAGTGAAGACTTACCACTGCCACTCACGCCCGTAATCACAATCAGCTTGCCATGCGGAATTTCTAGGTCTATATTTTTGAGATTGTGCGTTTTTGCACCCTTGATAACGATATAATCTTGTGCCATAAATTTGCATACAAATATAACAAAAAAGTGTCAGAGACACATTTAATCTGCGCCTTTGGCGCAGACAAAAACGTACAATGTGCGTAAAAAAATCCACCTCCAAAATTTGGAAAGTTCGCTAGAATTTTTTTATCTTTGGCTCATTGCTTTACGGCTCTATTTTTAATGCTTTATGATGCGTTTTTAACGAAAACATAAAGTAGAAAAGAGCAGTAAACGAAATGTAAAAATACGTTAATTTTTAAACACAATAGATTATGACACCAGCAAGAGCATCACCCGGGATTTAAAGTGTAGGAACTGGCAAGCCTATACTTATGTTTGACGAAAAAAGCAATTGAATGTTACCGAAAAGCACTTAACCATTTAATATTTTTTATTATGAACCAAAAAATCAAAAGTACAATCAAAAGCCTTTTAGGAGTTAAAGGCGGAAAGGCAGTGAAATCAGAACCAAACCCTGCCACCATGCAACACCCCAAAAGTGTAAATCTTGATGCAGGAGCTTGTAGCCACAGGTGTCGTTCTATTTCACTTTTAAACATCAAAGGCGGAAAAGGCAAAACAAGCACGGTGCAAACTGTAAATGTATCTAAGGCAAATATACATGAGACCAAATTAAATTTGGAAAATTCAATTATTTTTAGGGATTTTAAACCAAATTGCCCATGTAGATAAGGCTTTGTTTCTGTTCAACGTTAAAAAACGAAAAAGATTATGACAATAAAGGAAAGAAAGCAGGATTTGCCTAAAATATTTTGGATTTTTGGGCTAAGAGTTGTTCTAGCTACATTATTTTTAGTGGGCTTGCGGGTAATACAAAAATATTTAGATGGTATTGCTGGAAGTTTGGCGCATGGTTTTATACTTAAATTATGTGTCATGTTGCCTTTGGCTATTGCATTTTTCATAATTATTTTAGGTGGTTTTGAAAAAGCAAAAAAAGAGGCTGTTGAATACTGGCAAGAATTACAGGCGGATAAAAAAGGATTTTTATTATCGTTAGTTTTTCTAGTGATTATTGGTTTGGTGATTTCGCTTTTTATTGGAGTAATCGCTGAAAGTATAAATATTCATGGCAATAATGGGATGATATTGACAAATGCTATTTTGTTTGGTTGTTTGACAATTCCTACATTATATGCTTATATTAAACTTGATAGAAATGGTGGATTTTTAATGCAATTATTAGGTATTGGAATGTACTGTTTTACAATGTTTATTGTGGATATCTGGGAAGGAATTAGTTTTCCTATAACTATTGTTGCCACCATTTGGTACGCAATCATCGGTTTTGCAATTTTAGCCAAAAGAAAAGGTTTTGCAACAGGCATTGCTTTGTTTTTTCATGCGGTTATTTCTTGCAACCTACTTTGCGCTTGTGAAAAATACAACATCGCAGGCTTTACTTTTGTTACAGAACCTGCTACGGGTTTAAATGAAACGATGGGTTTGCTTTTTGCACTCTTAGTAGGAAGCATGGCTTTTGTGGCATATTATTTTTATGAATATGCTTCTGCGTATAGTTTGCCGATGAAGGAGGTTGTGCAAAAAACCAAGTTTGCGTATCAGCGCACGTGGGGCGGTAAGCCTTTGGTGATTGCGGAGCTTTTGCCCTTG
>CANHHI010000131.1 GCA_947460225.1 Flavobacteriales bacterium | reverse complement strand
GCCATAGAGCGTTTGCTCAAACAACATTTTCCAAATGTAAAAGATATTATTTTACAGGCATAGCGGACATAGTCCGTTTTAATCTGCGCCTTTGGCGCAGACGCAGGCAACCCCTGCACGTAGGGCAGAAAAAAGCATCTCTGATGCCCCGTGCGTAGCACGGATTAAAACGCACGATGTGCGTGCCATGGCAAGACCCTACGTGTTGCGTGCATGCCTGCAAAGCAGAGGAAAATCCCCCTAACCCCCTTTTTCAAAGGGGGAATTTTGTAAACGCATTTTAGGATTTATGCGTGCATCTTGCCTGCACGCAGTGCAGATTAAAACAGGCTATGCCTGTAAAACAATGTCTTTTACATTTGGAAAATGTTGTTTGAGCAAACGCTCTATGGCAACTTTAAAAGTGGACTTGTTGGCAGTGCAGGTTTTGCAAGCACCTACAAACCTTAAAACCACTTCATGCTCCTGACAACTTACGATTTCTATATCTCCGCCATCGGCTTGTAAATATGCACGAATTTCTGTTTGCAAGAGATTTTCTATTTGTAAGCGCAAATTTTCCATGTTTTATTGAATTTGAGCGTGCAAGTTTAGTGCGATTTGGGCAAAGGCTTTGCTGGCAGGGTGCAATGGCTCCAAGCCAATGGGTTTGCCTGCATCGGCATGCTCCCGAATGTCTTGCAACAAGGGAATTTCACCCAAAAAAGGCACGTTTAAGGTTTCTGCCAGTTTTCTTGCGCCGTCTTTTCCAAATAGGTAATACTTTTTGTTTGGCAATTCTTCGGGCGTAAAATACGCCATGTTTTCCACAATGCCGAGTATGGGCGTTTTTAAAGTCGGCAGGCTAAACATCTGCACGCCTTTTTGTGCATCGGCAAGGGCAACCTTTTGTGGGGTGCTCACAATCACCACACCACTCAGCGGAGCGGCTTGCACCATAGACAAATGTATATCGCTGGTGCCGGGAGGCAAGTCTATCAACAAATAATCCAATTCGCCCCAATACACATCTTTAACCATTTGCTCCAAAGCCTTAGACGCCATGGGACCACGCCACACAATGGCTTGGTTTGGGTCGGCAAAAAAGCCAATGGACATGAGTTTGATGCCGTGGTTTTCCACAGGGGAAATCCAAGATTTGCCGTCTATGGTTACGCTCACAGGCTTTTGGTCTTCCACGTCAAACAAAATCGGCACCGAGGGACCAAAAATATCCGCATCTATAATGCCAACACTCAAACCTTGATTTTTTAAAGCCATTGCTAAATTGGCGGTTACGGTGGATTTGCCCACGCCTCCCTTGCCCGAAGCAATGGCAACAATATGTTTGACTTGTGGCAATACGGTACGCAAGCTAGGGTCTCTGTCTTTGGGTAGGGCTTCTATGTCTATTTCCGCTTGAATATCTTTGTGCAATAACCTTTGTAGGGTAAATAAAACGGCTTCCTGCATGCGTTTTTTGTTGTGCATGGCAGGATTTGCAACGCTTACTTTTAGTTTTAAGCTGTTTTCGCCTGTTATTTCAATGCCAGAAACCAGTCCCAGCGTAACAATATCTTTGCGTAAATCGGGCTCTATCACATGGGAAAGGGCTGCCAATACTTGTTCTTGTGTCATCATATTAAAAGCCTTGTATGCCGTTTACCGTAGTATATTTTAAAACGTGTTTCTTTTCGGGGTGAATGCGTGCAAAAGCAGACTGACACATGAGTGTTGCCTCGTGGTAACCACATAAAATCAATTTCAATTTCCCTGGATACGTATTCACATCGCCAATGGCGTAAATACCTGGTATATTGGTTTGGTAGTCGTAGGTATCTACTTTGATGGCGTGCTTTTCTATGTCCAATCCCCAATCGGCTATGGGTCCCAGTTTTGGACTTAAACCAAATAGGGGAATAAAATGCTGGCAATCTTTTTGGATTAAACCTTGCGTGTTGTGCATAATGCCTACGCCTGTCAAGTTTTGCTCGCCGTAAAGTGCGGTAACTTCGGCTTCGGTAACCAAATTGATTTTGCCTGCTTCTGCCAAGGCGATAACCTTTTGCACACTGTCCAAATGCCCTCTAAACGAGGCGTTTCTATGCACCAAAGTTACCTCTTTGGCGATGCCATTTGCCAAATAAATCGTCCAATCTAGCGCAGAATCGCCACCGCCCGCAATCACCACGCTTTTATCCTTGTAAAATAAAGGGTCTTTGATGATATACTCCACGCCTTTGTTTTCATAATGGAGCAAATTGTCAATGGGCGGTTTTCGGGGCTCAAACACGCCGAGTCCCCCTGCAATTGCTACAACAGGGGCTTTGTGCTGTGTGCCTTTGTCGGTGGTAACGATAAAAAAATTATCTTCAGTTTTTTCTATGGTTTTTGCCACCTCGCCCAGCGTGAAACCAGGTTTGAAAGGTTCTATTTGTTTGAGTTGATTTTTGATTAAATCGCCTGCCAACACTTCGGGAAAGCCCGGTATGTCGTAAATGGGTTTTTTTGGGTATATTTCTGTGAGTTGTCCGCCCGCTTGTGGCAGAGAATCTATCAAATGGCAGTGCAGTTTGAGCAAACCTGCCTCAAAAACAGTGAACAATCCAACAGGACCCGCACCAATAATGAGTATATCTGTTTGTATCATAAAATCTATTTTTTTCTTGCTATCGAACGCTTTGCAGCCTCCACAATGCCTTTGGTGTTTAAACCGTATAAATCCATCAATTCTTGGGGTTTTCCGCTTTGCCCAAATTGGTCGTTTATTGCCACGTATTCCATGGGGTGGGGGGCGTGCTGTGCCAAGAGTTGCGCCACGCTATCGCCCAATCCGCCGTTGTACATGTGTTCTTCGGCAGTTACCACGGCACCTGTTTTTTGCACAGTATCCAAAATGGCTTTGGCGTCCAAAGGTTTGAGGGTGTGTATGTTTATCAGTTCTGCTGAAATGCCCATTTTGGCGAGTTCCAAAGTGGCTTCTATGGCGGGGTTTAGCAAATGCCCCGTGGCAATAATGCTCACATCTGAACCGCTTTGCAAATGCCACGCCTTGCCAATTTCAAATTTTTGGTCTAAGGGATAAAAATTTGGCACCACGGGACGACCAAAACGCAAATATACCGCACCCTTAAAGTCTGCAATAGCTAAGGTGGCAGCGTAGGTTTGGTTGTAGTCTGCGGTGTTGATTACCGTCATGCCTGGCAACATTTTCATCATGCCCAAATCCTCCAAAATTTGGTGCGTGGCACCGTCTTCGCCGAGGCTAATGCCCGCATGCGAGGCGCAAATTTTCACGTTCGTATCCGAATAACACACGGACTGGCGAATTTGGTCATACACCCTGCCTGTGGAAAAATTGGCAAAAGTCCCTGTAAAAGGAATTTTTCCGCCAATTGCCATGCCTGCCGCAAGGCTAATCATGTTTGCCTCGGCAATGCCTGTGTTAAAAAATCTTTCAGGAAAAGCCTTTTGAAAAGCCTCCATTTTCAAGGATTCCGTGAGGTCTGCACACAAAACCACCACATTGGGATTTTGCTCGCCCAATACTTTGAGGGCTGCGCCAAAACCACTGCGGGTATCTTTGGCTTCGCTATATTGTAATTTATCGAGTGTCATGTTAATAATCGCCTAAGGTTTCGTTGAGTTGTGCTAGTGCTTGCGCCAATTGTTCCGCATTGGGAGATTTGCCGTGCCATTTGTGTGTACCCATCATAAAGTCCACGCCCATGCCCATTTCTGTTTTTAGCAATATGCAAACGGGTTTTTCTTTGCCACACAAGCCTTGCGCTTGGTTTAGCGTTTGCAAAAGTTCCTGCATGTTGTTGCCATTGGTTTCTAGCACTTGCCAGCCAAAAGCGGTAAATTTTGCTTTTAAATCGCCCAAGGAAAGCACTTCATCGGTGCTTCCGTCTATTTGTTTGCCGTTTAAATCTATGCTTAAAATGATATTGTCTATTTTTTTCGCACTGGCGTACATTGCCGCTTCCCAAACTTGCCCTTCTTGCAGTTCGCCATCGCCACAGAGTGCATACACTTTATGCGCATCTTTGTTGAGTTTTTTGGCTGTCGCCACGCCCAAAGCCACCGACAAACCTTGTCCCAAAGAGCCCGTAGAAACACGCACACCTGGCAAATGTTTTGCCACCGAAGGGTGTCCCTGCAAGCGACTGCCTAGTTTTCTAAACGTTGCCAGTTCAGATACTTCAAAATAGCCACTGCGTGCCAAAACACTGTACAAAACAGGGGAAATATGCCCGTTGGACAAAATAAATACGTCTTGTCCTGCGCCATCTATCTGAAATGCTTTGGGATTGTGCGCCATGGTTTCAAAATACAGTGCCACAAAAAAATCTGCGCAACCCAAAGAACCTCCGGGGTGTC
>CANHHI010000130.1 GCA_947460225.1 Flavobacteriales bacterium | reverse complement strand
GATAATTTTATAATAATTCTTTTTGTAGTTGTTAAAAGATATACAGAGTTTTTGCGTTTTGTATTTTGTTTTTAGTGCTTGGGCTACTGTTTTATCTTCTGCATGATCCATAGGAAAGAAAGTATCTACAGACTTATCTGCCTCCTTACAATCCTTATTGCTAGCTAATCTAATCATTCCATCTTTGGTGTATATTTTTTTTCTCCAATAGAGCTTGCTAAAAAAGTTTCCTAGTTCTTCTTGCTCTTCTCCTGCATTCAATGGTATTATCTGTGGATATTTACCAAAGTCTTCATACTTAGTATTTATAATTTCGTCTACATTTTGAACGCTAGGGTTTCTCCATGTAAAGGTATTTTTTTCTATTACCCTGCTTTGCACTAGGTCAAACATTTCCAATATCCAATCTTTTTGGTTTTGCCCTTCGAGTAAGAAATTTTGCATAGTATCATCATGCACGAGGTCATTTTGAATTTCCTGTGCTTGCTCTGGGTCTAAGTTGTCTAGCAAATTTTGTATTTGCGCACTTAGTTCATTGTTGTTTGGCGTTACAGATTTGTCTTTGTCGCATGCCAAAACTCCCGCAAGGGCTAATGCTAAGAATAATTTGTTTTTCATCGTTTGAATGGATTAAATTGTATGTGCAAATTTATGTACTTTTTGTTTTGTGGCGCAAAAAAACGTTAGAAAAAATTACGCACATTTTTTTGTGGATTATTTTGGGGTATTTTTTTGCTTTTTTAGCCATTTTAAAAAAATAAAATAAACAAAACATTGACGTAAAACCATGATTTAATTTGATTACATTTTTGATTTAATTTAACGCCAAAAGCTGATTGGAACTGTGTTATAATAAAATCCCCCTAACCCCTTTTTCAAAGGGGGAATTTTGCATGCAATGCCTGCACGTTTGCAGATTAAATCGGACTATGTCCGCAGATTGGAACAGGCTATGCCTGTGGAGAACTCCTGTTCTTTTGTGTTGCGCAACAAAAGAACCAAAAATGCGCTTTTGCGCTGGGTGCTCCGCACTGATTTTCTATGCGCTCACGTGCTAATTTTTAGGTCTCGGGGCTCACTGCGTTCGCTGACCGAAAAATCTTTACGCCCGTTCGCTAAGAAAATTGGCGTGCTCCTGCAGCAGCGCCATGCAGACGGTTTTAATCTGCTTTGCGGGCAAGATTATCTAGCCATGAAAGCCTGCACGTTTGCAGATTAAATCAGGCTATGCCTGTGCATATAAAAAACAAGGAACGGTTTAAAACCGTTCCTTACCAGACATTGTCTGTTTTAATCTGCGCCAAAGGCGCAGAACCTACTTAACCATTTATCATTAACAATTAACCATTAAAGAATAGCGGCTATGCCTGTTCCTTTGGTGGGCTGTTTTTGTTGTAACCATCTTTGATGATGCGCTCCACCGTTTGTGGCGACAAGTGAAAGGCTTCTGCGGTTCTTTTGATGAGCACATCATAACGCCATTCGGGAAACTCCCGCCCCAAGGTTTCAAAAAAATCACGCAAAGCTAAGTTGCGGTTCTGCCTGTTGTGTTGCTGTTTGTTCATGCTTATAATGTTTGATTAAACGTTCCGCTTGTCTGATATGTCCCCTAGATTGGTGCCAAATATTGGCAATTTTAGCCGTTTGCATGATGCCATTAGCAAGGCAAAGGTCTGTAAGGTCTTGTTGCGTGCAAGGCTCTTGTTTTTTGATTTCCGCCCCCAGCCGAGAATAAATTTCATCATAGCCAATTTTGCCCCTGGCACGCCCTGTAATGAGCTTGCTCTCCAAACGGCAACCACAGAGCACAAAGCCACAAAACCCCTCCAATTCGTTGTATAGGGTGATAAATTTATGCAAAACACTGTCTCGGAGTTTGCTGGCTTCGTCTATAATCACCAAGGGCTTTTCTCTGCTGGCAATGGATTTATTGCGCAATTGCCTGCAAAAACTATCAGTCAGCTCTCTTTGGGATTTTCCCTCGGCTTGTATGCCCAATGCCGTGGCGAGTTCCAGCAAAAAACCTTTCGCTGATAAATCCACCGAACCCTGCACAAATACCACCTGATCTTCCAAAGCCTGAAAACGTTTCAAGGTGTAGGTTTTGCCAATGCCCGCCTCGCCATCTATGCCCACGGCGTAGCTGTGGCGTTTCGCTGTATAGCAAATTTTATACACCGATTTATACACACTGGTAGGCACCGCCGTCCAGGCACTTTGCTCGCTGGCAAGATTTAATGCAAGGGCTATCTGCGCCCAAGCGTCTCTGCCAATGGCTTGCAGGGTCTTGTCGGCACGTTTGTCTTTGGCAATCAAAGAAATATACACGTGGCTTACCGCTGCTTTTTGCGCCAGTTCCTTTTGCCAACCGCTTTCTTTGCCATGACTTGCCAAATACTTGGTTTTATAAGCAAGCACGCCTTGGTGTATTTGCGCATAGAGCGTCTCGTGAATGTTTAATTTTTGGATTTCTTGCATATTTTTAAATTTTCCAAATGGCATCTTTGTAAAGTCCTTGTTCTGTACTGAGCTCTGTGCTCCCCAAAGCCTGTTCTTCTGTCTTGTGTTTCAAGGCTTTTGGCGTGCTTTTGGGACTCAACAAATGCGTGTAATCCACGTCAAAAAGCTGGCTGGGGTCTATGTTCGCCTTTGCTTGCATGGCTTTGAGCTCGTTTCGGGTCATGGCAAGTATGCGTTTTTTGCGTTCGGTTGCTTTTTGCAAACGCTCTGGTTCGGCAAAAACATCTATGGGCAAAAACTCTGGCAAGGTCGCTAGATATTGCTCGCCTTGATAGACATGCACCTCTTGGGGATTGTTTTCATCGCTATACACGTCTAAACGCACGTTGTTGTAAGTCATCACCAATTCTTCTGGCAACTGATAATATCTGTTGATACCTTGATGCGTAAAACAAATATTTCCACCAGACACTTTATTTTGCAAATGGCGAAAAAACAAAAAAGCCTTATCCTTAGGTGCGAGTTTTTGGGTTTGTTCCAAAACATGCTCATCGTGCAATTCTTGACGAGAACGGGTTTCTTTGTTGGTTTTACTCAAAAAGCAAAGCGGTGTTTGGTTGTATGCGTCAATCACCCGAATGGCTTCATCTATGGCGGTTTCCAAGCCAAGGTTTAATTTTTTCAATTTTTTAATATAGGCTTCACTCCTATGGGCAAAACTGCGTTTGGAAGTAATGCCCTCTCCATAATACAAAGCGGAACCTTGCAAAATGGTTTCTTGAAAAGTTCTAAAACTGCGCTCTATTTGTGCTTTGCCTGTGGCTTCACTGCTGATGCGAATGTGTACGCCGTATTGCAAGGTGAGTTTTTCCGCCAAGGTTCTAAAATCTTGGGTGTTATGCCCTGGAAATCTGTCTATAACGATATTTTTAGGCAAATAACCCGTATTTTCGCAAGCATTTTGCAAAGCGCCCATCACCGCATAGCGATTTTCCGAATGCCCTAAGTAGGTGCCTACATAGCAACCACTAAATAAATCCATCACCGCCACAATGTACAAAAACTTGTCTTTGCCATCTTGGTCTTTGTGCGCCACAAAATTGAGCCTTGTGCCATCTATTTGCCAACATACACCTGCCTTTTGAGGCTTGGCGGTAGGTGTCCAAACGGGCACGGAGAGTTGGCGCAAACCTCTGGTTATGCCTGTCATATTTTCAATTTTAGGCTCTTTGCAGACTTTTGCCACCCAACTCATGGAGGGGCAAGCCATGTTGTGGTCTGCACAAATTTTGCCGAGCAAGGTGTGTATATGGGAAATGGAAAAATTCGCTTCATGTGCACGCAAAACCACTACTTTGGTTTTGAGCAATTCATAATTCATTTTTTTGGCATTTTTATTGCAAAGCAAGCCATTGCTACACAAAGCAAGCCGTTTTTCCATATCTGCCTTGGCAAAATCCTTTAAAAAGCGTTGCAATTTTACAGCATTACTCGGTTTTGCACCCAAATGAGCATATACACTTGCAATATTTTGACGAATGAATTTTAAATTGGACAAACTCAAATGGTGTTTTGGAAAATACTCCTGCGTAAGATAATTTGCCATGGCATATTTTTGCGCAGCCCTTTGGCGATTGCCCTGAAAAAGGTGCGCATACATTTTAAAACCCTCGGCGTATAAATTTTTCAACTGCTCCCCAACAGTTGAAAACGATACTTGGTATAAATCTGCAAGGTAAGCCAGCGGTTCTTTGTGTTGACAGATTTCTGTGCGCACACGCAATTGGTAAGCATCTGAAAGACTGTTATAATACACCCAAACACCCTTTTCATCTTGGTAATTTTCAAACAAGCCCCCTTGTCTTGTGTATCTATTTACCGTATGTGCAGACATGCCAAGCACTT
>CANHHI010000129.1 GCA_947460225.1 Flavobacteriales bacterium | reverse complement strand
ATGCCTGTCAAACATAAGTCCACGAGAGGGCGAAACAAATTCCCGAGCCTCTACAATTGCTTCGGCTTCTTTTAGCCATTTGTCATCAAAAATTTGTATGTAAAACAAACGCAACATAAAAATAACGCCTGTTGCAATAAATGCAAAAGCCAATATTATTTTTCTGTTGCTGTTGTGTGAACTCATGTTAACGTTTTTTGCCAGCTACTAAATAATCCAGCACAAATATCAATAAAAAAGAAATGCCTGTGCTCAACAAGAATTTTCCCAGCGTATAAGGAGAAAAAAAATGTTCAAATTGTTCCAAAACAATCACCCAAAAGTGATGCAAAGCTATCAATATCAGGCTATACGCTGAAAACCAACGAAAACCTAAAGATGCAAGGTGCGCTTTGTCATTCACTTCATAGCCATCGCTGGGCGATAAAATTTGCAAAACAAATTTTCTGGCATAGACCAAAAAAATACTTGCACTGGTGTGTAGCCCATAAGTTTGAAAGGCAATATCCAATATAAAACCAAAAACAACTGCCCAAATATAGCCTAAAAAAACGGGTGTGGTAATTGGTAACCACAAAAAACCGATGATATAAGGGTACAGCGTTAACCCCGCAATTTTTTCATTGAATGGCTCAAAAATAATAATTTGCAAGAAAAGCCACAAAAAACTGCGAAACAGAGCGACAAGCCAAGGATTATTCATAAGCACTTATTTTTTGTATGCTTTCTTCTAATTGAGTTATTTCAGGTTTTGCTTTATTCTCCAAAACATACACATACCGCAAGTCTTGGAAATTTTCATCAAGTGCAATATATACTTTTTGCATGTTATTGCTCAAATCCGTTACTGTACGTTTTACCGTACCAATTTGTATGCCTTCTGGGAAAAAAATAGATTCTTCCGAGGACAATACAATCTCTCCTTGGCTTACCACCAAATGGTTTGGTACATTTTTCAGCACAACAACATTTGGACTATCTTGCTCCCATATTATTTTATTGAGATGTCCTGAGTTTTTGAGCCTTACAAAAGGTGAAAAAGGGTAGTTGCTTGCGTCTAAAATCGTTCTGACCAAAGAAAAATTACTTGTGGTTTTAACCACCACGCCTACTAGTGCTTTTTGTGTAACCACCCCCATTTCTTCATAAATACCGTGGTTTTCGCCTTTGTCTAAGACTAGCCAATTGGTTCTTTTGGTATAAGTGTGCGAAACCACACGGGCAGGTGTATAATTAAACACACTGGCAATATTTTGTAGCACAGTATCTGTGCTCATACCCGCCAAAAGTGCTTGCTTTTGATAATACGAAAACGTGATTTTTTCTAATAAATCCGCATTTTCTGTCATCAAAATATTGTTTATGGTGTCTAATACCAAGTAATCTTCTAATTTGCTTCGCTTATTTTGTAATTCCGAACTTGTCTCTGAAAACAAATCATTGACAACAGCACGTGGATAATCGTGGCTATCTATGTACACGCTGACAAAAATAGTTTCTAAAATAACAAAGAATAAAAAAGCACGATAACGTGTAAACAGCAGAATAATTTCCTCCATACCAATTTTTCGTGCTTAATTTGACTAACCTCTTTCTATAAATTTGAAACGCTCTAAATTTTTCAAAGCAATTGCAGTTCCTCTGCCCACGGCTTTCAAAGGATCTTCCGCTACAAATACAGGCAATTTTGTTTTTTGGTGAATGCGTTTGTCCAAACCACGCAACAATGCACCGCCACCTGCCAAAAATATTCCTTTTTTGTGTATGTCAGAACAAAGCTCTGGTGGAGTGAGTTCCAAACCTGCGAGTATTGCCTCTTCTACTTTTGCAATAGACTTATCTAAAGCCGCAGCAATTTCCACGTGCCCAATTTTTATTTCTTTAGGAATGCCTGTTACCAAATCTCTACCACGCACAGAATACTCCTCTGGTGGATTATCTAAGTATTCTAAGGCGGCACCCACTTCTATTTTTACTTGTTCGGCTGTCCTTTCGCCAATCAGCATGTTGTGCTGTCTGCGCACATACTCCTCTATATCTCTTGTAAATTCGTCTCCTGCTACTCTAATAGACCTATCTGCTACGATACCGCCCAAAGCAATAACTGCAATCTCCGTGGTACCACCTCCAATATCCACAATCATGCTTCCCTCTGGTTCAAGCACATTCACGCCCATACCCAAAGCTGCTGCCATAGGCTCGTGTATTAAAAAAACTTCTTTTGCACCCACATGTTCTGCGGAATCTTTAACCGCACGCTTTTCTACTTCTGTAATGCCTGAAGGTATGCAAATCAGCATGCGCAAAGAGCCAAAAATACCGCCGCCTAAGTTAGCCATTTTGATTAAACCTTTAATCATTTGCTCTGCTGCTTGGAAATCGGCAATTACGCCGTCTTTCAAGGGACGTATGGTTTTTACGCTTTCATGTGTTTTTCCGTGCATTTCCCTAGCTTGTCTGCCTACACAAATAACTTTGCCGTCCTTGCGGTTTATTGCCACAATGGAGGGTTCGTCTAAAACCATTTTACCGTTGTGGTAAATAAGGGTATTGGCAGTGCCTAAGTCTATGGCGATTTCTTCGGTGAAGAAATCAAATAAGTTTTTCATGGAGATGCGTCGAGTTTTTTAGAAGTTCGGTATTTTTGTGCTAAGTTACGATAAATTTCGCTCATTTGCGTAGATTACTTTTCAACAGGTTATTCACTTTATACTGATGCTTTTGAGGCTATGCCAAACACTTTTAATCAGAATAAAATGTTCCACGTTGTATTGCGCCGTGCGATTCATCACAAAGCCAAGGCTAAAAAAATCTAAGCTGATTTTTGTGTCGGGGTGATTTTTCGCCATTTGCCATTTTATTTTCCCTGTTGTATGTGGTTTTTTGACAATATACATGGTTTTGTCGCACAAATTTGTTTGTGTCTCAAAATAGTCGAATTTATAATGTATGCAATAGGATTTTATGGCTTCTAATAGATTTCTATCTTTTTGGTGTTTGAGGTGTTCCAAAAGACCATAGACAAAAGGGGAATGCACGCCATGTCTTCCTTTTGCTTTGCTTAGATAGCGCAGGTATTTGATGTATTTCATAGGTGTATATCTAGCTGGTCGTGGGCTAAAAAAACGTTTGCAGGCAATTGTTTTTGCACGTCTTGGTGTTTGCCCAAGAGGTGGCTAATGTGCGTGAGGTAGGCTTTTTGAGGCTTTATTTCGGCGATACATGCCAGGGCTTCGGCTAAATTAAAATGCGTGGGGTGTTCTTGTATGCGCAAAGCGTTGATCACCAAAATTTTGGTGTTTTGAATGGCTTCTTTTGTGGCAAAAGGCAATTCTTTTACGTCTGTGAGATAGGTAAAATCGCCAATTTTATAGCCTAAAATAGGCAAAGTGCCGTGCATTGCTCGGAGTGGCAAAATGGCTAAATCATCTATTTGAAAAGTTTGATTGGGCAAAATTTCATGGCACTGCATTTGCGGAAGCCCAGCATGGAACCCTGCTTGAAAAGCGTAAGCAAATTCTTGTTTGATAATGTCTAACACACGCTTTTCTGCGTAAATGGGCATGGCTTTATTTTGCTTGTGATTGAAAGCCCGAATGTCGTCTAGTCCTGCCAAGTGGTCTCTATGCTCGTGGGTAAACAGCACGGCATCTACATTTTGCACCTTAGCCCGAAGCATTTGTGTGCGAAAATCAGGTCCAGTGTCTATGACGATATGCTTGCCTTTTGCCTCTACCAGCACCGAACTTCTGAGCCTTGCATCAAAGGCATCGGGGCTTTGGCAAACAGGGCAATCACAAGCAATAACAGGCACTCCTTGCGAAGTGCCTGTACCTAAAAATTTGACTTGCATTTGCATACCGCAAAGGTATGAAATATTTTTTATGGTTGATTACCTAGGATTGGATTATGTGGGTCAAAAGCAAATGTTAGTTCAGCATCTGTTGTTAAGGCTAAAAAATCTTGTCTAGTTGTTGGAATTGTATCTCCATCTTTAAAGAAATAGGCTCTGATGGCGTAGGTGTGTTTGCTCGGTGGGTGAGGACCTTCGTAAGATTCTTTTGCTTTTAAAGGTTGTTCTGTAGTATTGTCGTTGTTTAATAAAGTTAAACCTGTATCAAAGCCACCTTCTGCTAAGGTAAAACTATTGGAGGATACACTAGCGGTTCCTAAACCATGGCTCCATGGAGTATAATCTAAATCCACAATCATAATAGCAATTGTTGTTACATCAGCAGGGATATTGCTCACTGTAATTTCGGGGCTTATGTTTTGTGCACCTGTGTAATTAAAACCATTACCGCTATTATCATCGGTGTATGTAACGCCAATATATCCATTTTTTATAGCAGTAGAACTAATGCTCGGAGGCAAGATTGGGTCTGCCTGCACACTTATAGTAACATTCACATCTTTTGTGATTGTTTTGTTTGTTCCATTATCATCGTAAGTAGCGGTGGCGGTAATGGTTACGTTGTAATCTTGTACCGTT
>CANHHI010000128.1 GCA_947460225.1 Flavobacteriales bacterium | reverse complement strand
TTTTACGACCTAGACGAACCCATAGAGATAGACCGCTATAAAATTCACGACATAGAGCTGGTGATTGATAGCTTAAAAATAGAAACGAAAAACAAAAAAAGACTAGACAATTCCTTGGAAATTGCTTTGAAAGAAGGCAAAGGCATTGTGCTGGTGCAAGAGGGCAAGAATTGGCGGTTTTTCTCCCAGCATTTGATGTGTCCAACAACAGGCATAGCTTATGAAGAACCCGACCCCAACAGTTTTTCTTTTAATTCGCCTTATGGGGCTTGCCCCACGTGCAGTGGTTTGGGAGAAGTCAGCGAAATCCCAAGACAAGATTTACTGCCAAAACCGCAAAGCACCTTGGAAAAAGGTGCCATTCCCCTACTCAAACAAGTGCGCAGTACAGCGGTGGTTACCGCAAAAATAGAAGGATTATTGAAAAAAAATGGCTACACCGCCAAAACGCCATTCAAAGAAATAGACGATAGCATTATTCAGAAAATTTTTTACGGCACACAGGAAAGTTTTTCTTATCACTATGGCGGTGAAAAAAAGTACAGCGACCAATTTGAAGGTTTGATACAGCTTTTGCAACAAGTGGCGGAACAAAGCGAAGAAGGCGAGGAAAAAAAGCCTTGGATTGCCAGCTTGATGCGCAAAACCACCTGCCCCACTTGCTATGGCACACGCTTAAAAGCGCAAGCCTTATTTTTTAAAATTGGCGAAGAAAACATCGCAGACTTGTCTAAGATGAGTTTGGATAAGCTCTATAACTGGGTGCAAAACGCAAACGATGTGCTGGGTACATCCGAAAAATTGATTGCCACAGAAATTATCAAAGAACTAAAAAGCCGTTTGAATTTTTTGTTGGAAGTGGGGCTATCTTACCTGCATTTGAACCGAAGCAGCCATACGCTTTCGGGTGGCGAAGCCCAGCGCATACGCCTTGCCACGCAAATCGGCAGTGAGCTCACCCAAGTATTGTATATTTTAGATGAGCCTAGCATTGGCTTGCACCCTTCGGATAACGAGCGTTTAATTCAGTCTTTGCAACGTTTGCGAGACTTGGGCAATAGCGTTTTGGTGGTGGAACACGACAAAGACATGATGCTCCACGCCGACCACATTGTAGAAATTGGACCTTTTGCAGGCAAAAACGGCGGAGAAGTGCTGGCTTGCAGCAGCAAAGAAGATTTTGTAAAAAATAGCAAAACAATTACCGCACAGTATTTGCGGGGCGAAAAAAATATAGCCGTACCCAAAAACCGCCGTGCACAAACCGAAAAAACCTTGTGTTTAACAGGCGCAACGGGCAATAATTTGAAAAATATTAGCGTAAATTTTCCTTTGGGGAATTTTATTGTGGTGAGCGGTGTGTCGGGAGGCGGGAAATCGTCTTTGATTACAGGCACGCTCTACCCAGCTTTGCACGAGCATTTTTATAAAGAAAAAACCAAACCCCTGCCCTATCAAAAAATAGAAGGCTTAGAGCATTTGGATAAAGTCATCGCCGTGGACCAAAAACCCATTGGCAGAACACCACGCTCCAATCCCGCTACTTATGTAGGTTTTTTTGCAGATATTAGAAATCTTTTTGCGTTGATGCCCGAAGCAAAAATTAGAGGCTATGCGCCTGGTACATTTAGTTTTAACGTGAAAAACGGTGGGCGTTGCGAAACATGCAGAGGTTCTGGTTATAAAACCATACAAATGGGCTTATTGCCTGATGTGTATGTGCTTTGCGATGATTGCCAAGGCAAGCGTTACCTTAGGGAAACCCTAGAAGTGCGCTACAAAGGCAAGTCTATTTCAGAGGTTTTGGCTATGAGCATAGACGAAGCCGATGCGTTTTTTGAAGCCATTCCGCAAATACACCGAAAAATAAAAGCCTTGCAAGCTGTGGGTTTGGGCTATATTACACTGGGGCAAAGCTCTACCACGCTTTCGGGTGGGGAAGCGCAAAGGGTGAAACTCGCCACAGAACTGGGCAAAAAGCAAACGGGCAAAACTTTTTATCTTTTGGACGAACCCACCACGGGCTTGCATTTTGATGATGTCAAAATGCTACTCAGCGTTTTGCAAAAATTAGTAGATTTGGGCAATACCGTGCTGGTGGTGGAACACAATTTGGACGTAATCAAAGTGGCGGATTATGTCATAGATATGGGACCTGTCGGTGGCGATGCAGGTGGTTATGTGGTGGCAGAGGGCACACCCGAAACTGTTGCAAAAAATAAAAAAAGTTTGACGGCACCTTTTTTGATGGAAGAATTAAAAAGTGAACGCCAAAAATCATAATTTTTTACAAGCATATCCCCATTAAGAAATTACCATGTTTGAACAAACTTTCAAGAATATCGATGACATCTTACACAAAGATGCTGGATGCGGTAGCGAATTAGATTACGTAGAACAAACCTCTTGGATTTTGTTCCTCAAATATTTGGACGACTTAGAGAAAGACCGAGCCACAGCAGCCGAACTCACAGGTAAGTCTTACACGCCTATCATTGACAAGGATTACCAATGGACAATTTGGGCAATGCCTAAGAAGCCCAAAAGTGGGACAGTGAGCGGAGTCGAACTGGACCACCACAAAGCCCTGACAGGTGACGACCTCACCGATTTTGTAAACATTAAACTATTCCCTTACCTTAAAAAGTTTAAGGCAGATGCAGAAAGTGCAGACACCATTGAATATAAAATTGGAGAGATTTTCAGCGAACTAAAAAACCGCATACAAAGCGGTTACAACTTGCGCGAGGTAATCAACCGTATTGATGAACTTCGCTTTAGTACACACGTCGAAAAGCATGAAATGAGCCATTTGTATGAATCTAAAATACAAAATATGGGTAACGCTGGGCGTAATGGTGGCGAGTATTATACGCCACGCCCATTGATTACAACCATAGTAAAAGTGGTTGCACCTCAAATAGGAAATAAAATTTACGATGGTGCAGTTGGTTCTGCGGGCTTTCTCTGCGAAGCGTTTGACTATTTGAAAAACCGCCCTTCGACAGGCTCAGGGAACGGTTTATCAAGTAAAGATTGGGAGACACTACAAAAACGCACCTTTTACGGTAAAGAAAAAAAATCATTGGCTTACATTATTGGCACAATGAATATGATTTTTCACGGTATTGAAGCACCAAACATTATACACACCAATACACTTGCCGAAAACTTAGCAGACATACAAGAAAAAGACCGTTACGATATTGTATTGGCTAACCCACCGTTTGGTGGTAAAGAACGTGCCGAAGTGCAACAAAACTTCCCTATTAAAACTGGCGAAACGGCTTCCTTATTTTTACAACATTTTATCAAAATACTAAAGGCTGGTGGTAAGGCTGGTGTGGTTATTAAAAATACATTTTTGAGCAATACCGATAATGCTTCGGTGGCATTGCGTAAACAACTGTTAGAAAGTTGCAACTTACATACAGTGTTAGATTTGCCAAGTGGAACATTTACTGGTGCTGGTGTAAAAACAGTGGTATTGTTTTTTGAAAAAGGCAAAGCCACGCAAAAAGTTTGGTTTTACCAGTTGAACCTCGACCGCAATTTGGGCAAGACCAATCCGCTAAATGAAAACGACTTGGCAGAATTTGTAGCACTGCAAAAACTTGCCCTGAGCGGAGCCGAAGGGACTGCCGATAGCGATAATTCTTGGAGTATTGATGTGAAGAGCATTGACCAAAGCACTTTTGATTTGAGTGTAAAGAACCCCAACAAAAAAGAAGCGGTTCTACTTCGCTCACCAAACGAGATTTTGGAAGAAATGAAAGCATTGGACGAAGAAAGCAATAAATTATTAAAAGGAATTGCCGAATTTTTATGAAAGGTTGGATGTACATATTAGAATGTGCTGATGGTAGCTACTACACGGGAAGTACGAATAATTTGGACTTGCGGTTAGCTCAGCACCAAAATGGAGAAGGTGCCAATCACACAAAAAAACGATTACCGATAAAACTGGTATATTTTGAAGAATACCAAAGAATAGATGAAGCATTTAACAGAGAGAAGCAAGTACAGGGTTGGAGTAGAGAAAAGAAAGAAGCATTGATAAATGGCAACTTGAATGATCTTCATCATTTGGCGGAATGCACAAATAACACCCATTACAAAAATTATAAAAATGAAAATATCTAGAGTCGTGCCTTCTTGCTATGCGGTGCCTTCGGATTACTATGCGGTGCCTTCTTGCTATGCGGTGCCTGAGCGTAGCCGAAGGCACCGGAGCAACACCTGGTGGTTGAGCGGAGACTCCCGGTGGTTGAGCGGAGCCGAAACCACCATTTACAAAGAAAGTGCAGATATTTTAAACTCAATTTTGGAACTGATATGAAACAAGGTGATACACTGAACCTTCCTTCGGATTGCTATGCGGTGCCTTCGGATTGCTATGCGGTGACTTCTTGCTATGCGGTGCCTTCGGATTGCTATGCGGTGCCTTCGGCTACGCTCAGGCACCAGAGCAACACCCGGTGGTTGAGCGGAGCCTCCCGGTGGTTGAGCGGAGCCGAAACCACCATTTACAAAGAAAGTGCAGATATTTTAAACTCAATTTTGGAACTGATATGAAACAAGGTTGG
>CANHHI010000127.1 GCA_947460225.1 Flavobacteriales bacterium | reverse complement strand
CTTGCTTTAAAAGCATTTCCAAAGCGTTAAATCGGCGTATAAATTTCTCATTGCTTTTGTGCAAAGCCTCTTCGGGGTCTATGCGCAAATGCCTTGCGTAGTTGATGAGCACAAAAAGCAAATCCCCAAGCTCTTCTTCTTGGTCTGTTTTTGTGGTGGCTTCTTGCAGTTCTCTGCTTTCTTCCTGCACTTTTTGCCAAACCTCCCCGCTGTTCTGCCAATCAAAACCCAATGCGGCGGTTTTTTCCTGCAAGCGGTAGGCTTTCACCATGGGCGTTAAACCTTTTGGCACGCCTGCAAGCACGGACTTTTGCCCTTCTTCTGTGAGTTTTATCTGCTCCCAGTTTTTGCGCACCTCTTCTTGGGTTTCGCACACCGCCTCGCCGTAAATATGCGGGTGTCGGCGTATGAGTTTTTCACATATTTGTTCTATCACTTGTTTCCATGTGAATAAACCCTGTTCTTCGGCAATTTTTGTGTAAAACAAAAGGTGCATCAAAAGGTCGCCGAGTTCTTTTTTGACTTCTAGGGCATCATCGGCGAGCAAGGCTTCGGATAGTTCAAAAACCTCCTCCACGGTGTTTTTGCGCAAAGTCTGCCAGGTTTGCACCTTGTCCCAAGGGCATTTTTCTCGCAATTCGTCTAAAATCTGCCTAAGGCGCAACAGTTCGTCCTGCATATTAAGCCAGTAAAGACAACACGATTTCATTAACCATTTTGGGGTCTGCCTTGCCTTGGGTGGCACGCATCACCTCGCCCACAAAAAGTCCGAGCAGATTTTTACTGCCTGCCTTGTAGGCACTTACTTTTTCGGGATATTTTGCCATGGCTGCTTGCATGGCAAGGGTTATATCTGCACTCAAATCCTTTTGCAACCAATCATTTGCCTGTGCCAAAGCCATTGCCGTTTCAGTGGGCGCATGTAGCAAAGCAGGGAAAATCTTTTTGGAAGCTATATTGTGGCTGACTTTGCCCGTTTCTACAAGGCTAATGAGTTCCGCCATGGTTTCTACTGCAATGGGAAACTGCCCGATTTCCGATGCCGTTTGGTTGAGATAGCCCTTGACCTCGCTCAAAAGCCAGTTTGCAGCTGTTTTATAATACGGCGCAATGGCAACCAATTTTTCATAATACAGTGCAAAATATTTATTTTCCAAAAGCACATTGGCGTCATAATCTGACAAACCGTAGGTTTTGGTATATTTTTCATACAAATCACGTGGCAAAGGTGGTAAATCTTGGCGCACCTTGTTGATATAATCTGCGGAAAGACGCAACACAGGCAAATCAGGCTCTGGGAAATAGCGATAATCTGCTGCGCCTTCTTTCGTACGCAAAATAGTCGTCGTGCCTGTTTGGGCATCAAAATTTCGGGTTTCTCCAAGCACTTTTCCACCCGTTTCATAGACTTCTGCTTGGCGTTGCATTTCGTACTCAATGGCACGCATCACATTTCTAAACGAGTTGATGTTTTTCACCTCCACACGTTGCCTCAATGTTTTTTCGCCTTTTTTGCGAATAGACACATTCACATCGCAACGCATACTCCCCTCTTCCATGTTGCCATCGCAAATTTCTAGGTAACGCAAGAGTTTGCGCACCTCCACCAAATAATTATACGCCTCTTGCGGGTGCTGAATATCTGGTTCAGACACTATTTCCACCAAAGGAACGCCTGCACGGTTCAAATCCACCAAGGTAGCGTAAGGGTCTAAGTCGTGTATGCTTTTGCCCGCATCTTCCTCCATGTGTATGCGGGTAATGTTGATGGCTTTGTCCTTGCCCGTTTCGTCTTTTATCCAAATTTTACCAGAAGTGCATATCGGCGTTTTGTCTTGTGTAATTTGATAGCCCTTGGGTAAATCTGGGTAAAAATAATTTTTACGGGCATAATATTGGTACGGCGCAATATCTGACTGGCAAGCCAAACCCAATTTTACGGCATATTCCACCACTTTTTGGTTGATTTTGGGCAATGTACCAGGGTGTCCCAAAGAAATCACGCTTGTTTGGGTGTTAGGTAGTGCGCCGTATTCGTTTTTATCCGAAGAATAAGCCTTGGTTTGTGTTAAAAGCTGTGCATGCACCTCCAAGCCCACCACCAATTCGTAATTTTCTAATAAGTTAGTCTCCATTCTATTCCCAGTTTAATAATGCTTTCGTTAAATAAGTATCGGTGCGATGCCCAGTAATCCACAGGAAGCACCCGATACAATATGTTTGTGTATTTGATAAATAATCTAAATTTTTTAATTTTTGCCGTAATAAAAGCATCTAAAAAAGGGTATTCCCCCGCCATGCGAAACGGCACGTTTTCACCCACCTGAAAAGTAGGCGCAAAGGTTTGGTTGCTTACATTAAATGCCCACAGGTTATACTGCGTGTAATACGTTACCTCTGCACCTATTTGAATCTCCAATTTTTTCTTAAACAAGCGGTCTTTGTAATACAGACTGCCTTTGAGCACCCAAGTGGGCAGGGAAATCACATCGGTTTTGTTGTAGTCGTAATAAGCGGCGTATAAATCCGTGCCAAATTTCCAAACTTCTAAATTTTGCTTGATAGTTGGCTGCAACAAATTAAAATTAGGCAAAGACGCAGGCACACCAGCATCTGCATAATAATTGTAATTTTTATATTTTTTGTATTGCACCGCCAAATGCAATTGATAATGCACCCATTTGCTGTGCACGGTATAATCATAATGCAAACGAAACCTTTGGTATTGCTCGTTTGGCAAGTCCACATTATACTCCACCAAATTGCTGTGAAAATACTGCTGTTCGTACTGTGGTTTTTGATCCACATAAGCATGCGACAACGTGAATGCACCACCCTTTGGAATGGCTAAATACACTTTGCTGTATATGCGCAAATCTTTTTGAATATAACCCAAAAAGCCATACTCAGGCAAACTCTCAAAAAATATGTTTTGCATCAACATAATTTTTAAACGCCCAGACATCCACACATTATCCCGCCAAATCTTTTTAATTTTAACGCTCTCCCCGTTTTCAAAATAATTGGTCAAATAATCTACAAATTGGTGATGCGCTCCTGCACCCAGCAAAATCGCCCTGCTGGTATCACCCAAAGGCAATCTAAACTGCAATTTCAGCGCATTTTCTACCATATCGTACCGTCGGATATCCTGTGTGTATTTATCCGAATAAATGGGCGTATAACCCGCGGCTTGATATGTTGTTGGATTTAATGAAACATCGTACAAACGCCACTTGCCATTGTGGTAATTGGTATAAGTGCCTACATAACTCCTATCTTCCAAATCAAAATGCCTTACAGAATCTTTCTTTAAAAAAGCATAATAATTTTTCCAAGTGAGTGTGTTTCTCGTACTTTGTTGTTTTAGTCCATCATCTGTGTCATTTTGGTCTCTGCCAGGAAAATATATTGCCAAACCTTTTTTTTCCATATCATCACCACGTGTCGTCTCTGATAAAGAAGTTAAAGACGCATCGGTTAGTCCGCCACCCATGGCGTATTTTTCAACTTGGTATTGATAATCTAAAATAGACCAAAATTTTCCTGCAAAATCCCTTGTATAAAGCCTTACACCCAATTCCGTAACTTCTTGCTTGCCACGCGTGAGCAAGCCCAACGTGCCCAAGCGGTTCCAGTTAATCACCAAAGCGCTCCTAGGACCCAAAGGCTGAAAATGAAATATCGCAAAATGGTTGGTATTTCTGGAAGATGCTAAATTTACAGGGTCAGACATAAAATATGCCCGAGAAATGGGAAAATACGTTTGTATAAAAGGGATTTCCGAGTAAAATCCACGGCTCACCATTTCTGTGCGAAACCCAAAATATTCCTCTTTGGGTTTGCTCAAATCAAAGTCTAAATAATGCAAATTAAAGCCCCCTGTGCTCATCAAATCATAGCGTTCCTGAACAGGATACTGATAACGAAAAGTGTCTATGGCGGTGTCCAAAGCATGCCAGCGACCATTTTTATACACAGGCACGTAAAGTGTAGAGTCCAGCAAAGTTTTATAACTTTTATAAGAACCCTTGATTTTCTTTTTGACGTCTGCTTGTTCAGAGATAGAGTCCCTTTCCTGCTCCATGGCTTGAAAACGCTCCACATCCTGCCCATAAACCATGGCAGATAAGAATAATATAACCGCTAAAATGTGCCTCACGGATACAAAAATACAAAGAAACTTAGTACCAAAAAATATTTTTTACAAAAAAAATTACAGGTAGCCATCTGATAGAAAAAATTCTTATATTTGCAGGCTATGGAGTGGCATAGTTTTTTGAGCACGCCCATTGCGTATTTGAAAGGTGTAGGCGAACAAAGAGCCAGCATTTTTAAAAATCAACTCGGTATCGCCACTTTTGGGGATTTGCTTTGGCATTTCCCGTTTCGTTACCAAGACAAAACGCAAATTTTGCCCATTGCGCAGTTGCAAAATGGCTCGGAATGGGTGCAGATTAAAGGCAAAATCATCAAAATAGACGAGCAAGGACAAGGGGCAAAAAAAAGGCTGGTGGCGCAAATTCAAGACGAAACTGCCATCATGGATTTGCTGTGGTTTAACGGCATCACTTACCTCAAAAAGCAATT
>CANHHI010000126.1 GCA_947460225.1 Flavobacteriales bacterium | reverse complement strand
TGTCTTTTCATCAATTTGACACAGCGCACAGGGGCTTTTCCATTCGCTTTGCAGATGCACCCTTGGATATGCGCATGGACCCCAACTTGGAACACACCGCCGCAGATATAGTCAATCATTATCCCTCCAAAGAATTGCATCAAATTTTTAAAATGTACGGGGAATTGCCGAAAATAACGCCCCTGGTGCGCAGAATTGTTACAGAACGAGAAAAAAAGCCCATAGAAACGGTGCGGGAATTGAAAGAAGTTTTGATGCCTTTTTGCGATTTTAAAAAAGAAACGCAGTTTTGGGCACAGGTTTTTCAAGCCTTGCGCATAGAAGTAAACAAAGAATTGGACAGTTTAAAACAATTGCTTTTAGATTGCGAGAAAATGCTCAAACCAGGCGGTAGAATTGTCATTATTTCTTATCATTCTTTGGAGGATAGACTGGTGAAGCGTTGGTTTAAAACCAGCACTTTGACGGGGAAAATGCCCCAAGATATGTTTGGCAACCCTATTGATCAATATTTTAATATACCGCAAAAAATGCTCACACCAAATTTAGAGGAAATAAACCAAAACCCACGCTCACGCAGTGCAAAATTGCGTGTGGCAGAACGATTGTAAACATGAAAAACATCACACAAAAACTGCAAGGCGATTTAATTGTTTGGATGGTGGCTGGGCTTTTGGCACTGGTCTCTATTATTTCTGTGTATAGTGCGATTGCCGCCCTTGCCTACCACAAATTTGGGGGCAATACCGAACGTTTTTTGTTTAAACACGTTTTGCTTTTGGGCATTGGCTTTTGCATTATGTATTGGACGCACAAACTGCCTTATACCGTTTTTGCAAGGCTGGCAAAATTTATTTTTTGGACTTCCATGTTGGGTTTGGTGCTCACGTTTCTTTTTGGGGTTTCCCTCAATGATGCCAAGCGTTGGATACAAATCCCTGGCGTGGGCTTGAGTTTTCAAACCTCAGATTTTGCCAAAGTGGGCGCATTGCTTTTGCTGTGTAGAAATTTGGTCAAGCATGCGGATAACTTGCCTACGGTGCAAGCCTTTTGGCAACAGGTATTTTTTCCTGTTTTTTTGGCAGCGGCGTTAATATTGCCCGCCAACTTTTCCACAGCGGCTTTGCTTTTTATCAATGCGCTCATTTTGTGCTGGATTGCAGGGGTGCGCTGGTTGTATTTGCTTAAAACGGTGGTTTATACGGCTTTATCGGCATTTGTGCTGATTGCCTCGCTGAGTTTTATGAATATCAAGGCTTTCAAGCGATTGAGCACTTGGCAAAATCGGGTGGAAAATTTTGTAAACAAAGAAAATACACAGCAGAATTATCAAATTCAAGAAGCCAAAACAGCTATATGGCACGGGGGGTTTTTTGGGCAGGGTCCTGGCAAAGGGCACACCCGATACACCTTGCCCCACCCCTATTCCGACATGATTTATGCTTTTATTATTGAAGAATATGGCACGGCAACTGGACTTTTTATTTTACTTTTGTACTTGATTTTATTTTCTAGGGCTTACCAAATTGCGCAAAAAGCAGAGAAAAATTTTGGCAAACTCCTTGCCATAGGCATTGGTTTGAGCATTGCCTTGCAAGCGTTTATCAACATTGCCGTGTCTGTGGGCATTTTTCCCACCACAGGGCAACCCTTGCCTTTGGTGAGTATGGGTGGTACTTCCAGTTGGTTTACTTGTTTTTTATTTGGCGTATTATTGAGCATTAGCAAAGGATTAGCAAAAAATCATGAATAACTCTATACATCGCATTATCATTAGCGGTGGTGGCACGGGAGGACACATTTTTCCAGCCATCGCCATTGCCGAGGAATTAAAAAGTCGCTTGAAAAATGCCGATATTTTGTTTATTGGTGCCCGGGGCAAAATGGAATCCAAAGTGGTTCCAGAGGCTGGATTTAAAATGGAAAGCATTGTTATTGCTGGATTGGAAAGAAAATTGAGCTTAAATAACTTGCTATTGCCTTGGCGCATTTTGCAAGGCTTGGTGCAAACTTTTTTTATTTTCAGACGCTTTAAACCCAGCAAAGTGATTGGCACAGGCGGTTATGTGAGCCTGCCTACGCTATTTTGGGCGTACGTAATGGGCGTTCCTTTTTACATACAAGAACAAAACGCTTACCCTGGCTTGGTAAATCGCATTATGGCTAGATTTGCGCAAAAAATATTTGTGGCTTATCCAAAACTAGATAAATATTTCCCAGCAGGACAAATAAGCATGACGGGCAATCCTGTGCGTCAAAATATCAACCAAGCACATAGCACTGCGCAAGCCAAAGAATATTTTGGCTTAGAAGCTGACAAGCCTGTTGTTTTGGCTATTGGGGGCAGTCAAGGGGCGAGGGGCATCAACACAGCTATCCGCCAGCATTTAGACTTTTTTCAAGAAGAACATCTGCAATTGCTTTGGCAAACAGGCAAGCAGTTTACCGAAACCTTGCCCCATTACACGCAAATTGTTGCCCTGCCTTTTATTCAAGATATGTCTTTGGCTTATGCTGCTGCCGACGTGATTATTTCCAGAGCTGGGGCAATTGCGCTTTCGGAGCTTGCTTTGATTGGCAAACCTGTGCTTTTGGTGCCTTTCCCTTTTGCCACGGACGACCACCAAACCAAAAACGCCAAAGCATGGACGGATATTCAAGCGGCGTATTTTTGCCCCGATAAAGATTTGGCAGAACAATTGCCCCATTTGGTATTGGGATTATTTAAAAACCCCGATATGGGCAAAAATGCCAAAACTTTGGCACGCCCGCTAGCCACACAAAGTATTGTCAATGAAATATTGCATGAAAAATAGATAAAACCAAAGATTAAAAATACTAAACTCATGAAAAACATATATTTTTTAGGCATTGGCGGCATTGGCATGTCTGCGCTGGCTCGGTTTTTTCACCAGCAAGGTAGGCACGTGGCAGGCTACGACCTCACCCAAACGCCCATTACGGAAAATTTAACCGCCTTAGGCATTCCCATTAGCTATCAAGACGAGGCGAGTACTTTGCCCGAAAATTTTCACAAAGAAAATACTTGGGTAATTTATACGCCTGCCATTCCTAAAACCAGTGCGCTTTGGAACTTTTTTGTACAAGAGGGATTTGCCATGAGCAAACGCTCCGAAGCCTTGGGGGAAATCACCAAATCACAAAAAACTTTGGCAGTGGCTGGTACACACGGGAAAACGACCACTTCTACCCTGTTAGCCCATCTTTTGGCTCAACGCCCAGCGGGCGTAAATGCTTTTTTGGGGGGCATTGCCAAAAATTACAAAAGCAATTTGATTACTTCGCCCAATAGCGAAGATGTGGTGCTAGAAGCCGATGAATTTGACCGCACGTTTTTGCGCTTTTATCCCGATTTAGCCATTGTTACGGCTATGGACGCAGACCATTTGGATATTTACCAAGACCATGCGAGTATGCTCCTTGCCTTTGCACAGTTTATTGCCCAAATTAAACCAAATGGCTTTTTGCTTTATCAAGCGAAATTACAGGTGCAAGCACCCGAAAATGTGCAAAGTTATTCCTATGGATTTGATGCAGATGCTGACTTTCGCATAAATAATATGCAGATAAAAGATGGCAGTTATTATTTTGATATTGTGCATCAGGATAAAACTTTCACACAGATGGTCTCCCATTTGCCAGGCAAACATAACGTGGAAAACACCTGTGCTGCGTTGGTGGCAGCACATCTTTGGGGCGTTTCAGAGGATTTGATTAGACAAGGTTTGGATAGCTTTAAAGGCATTGAACGCCGTTTTGATTGTATCTATAAAAGCGATAAACTCATTTATATTGAAGATTACGCCCACCACCCCGAAGAATTGCGTGCGGCTATTTCGGCTGCCAAAGCATTATACCCCCATAAAAAATGCACAGGCATTTTTCAACCGCACCTTTTCACAAGAACCCGTGATTTTATAGACGATTTTGCCAAAAGTTTGGAACTTTTAGACGAACTTTGGCTACTGCCCATTTACCCTGCTCGGGAACTACCCATTGCAGGCGTGAATAGTGCTTGGCTTTTTGAAAAAATCGCACTAAAAAATAAAGTCATGTTGGACGAAAATAGTATCTTTGAACACGCAAAGCAAAATCCACCCGAATTGCTCTTGATGCTCGGAGCGGGCGATGCGGTAAAATGGACACCAAAATTGATAGACACTATTTTGCATGCCTCTGAATAAACAAGCCAAAGAATGGCTACTCTCCTTAGGGCTTTGGGGCTTTGCCCTTGCGCTGTCGGTGTATTTTCGCTTTGATTTTTCGGAGCGATTGGTGCATTTGCCCGTGGTGGAAATAGCAGGTAGCCCTTTTGTTACGCAAAAAGAACTTCAACAAGTTTTTGTGCGCATTGGTGGCGATTTTAGGGGTTTGCGTGCTCGGGATTTTAATTTATTAGATGCCCAAAGAAATTTGGCAAAAAATCAATACGTAGCCACTGCCAGCGTTTATTTGGGCTTGGATAGAAGCCTGCGAGCCATGGTGGAAACCCGAAAACCTATCTTGCGCCTGCAAACCAAACAGCCTTATTACCTAGACCAATCTGGGCACGCATTTGCCGTTTCTCCGCATTATACCGAGCGGGTTTTGGTGGCTAC
>CANHHI010000125.1 GCA_947460225.1 Flavobacteriales bacterium | reverse complement strand
CATCAAAGACCAAAGAGACAAACAGGAACAAATTGAAAAATTGAATAATATTGCGGGTGTACTCAAAGCATCTAACGAAGCCTTAGAACGGCAGAACTATCTTTCCGAAGAACAGGCAAAGATTTTACACGCTTATCTGGTTAAAGACGAAGAGGTTTTAACACAGTTGCAAACCTTGCACAACGAAAAACGAAAAGTAAGGCACAAAAATCACTGGTGGGCAAATCTTATTCCAAACAATCAAGAAGAACTGGTTATTTTTTTGCAAAACAAAACCTTTCCGCTCATACTCCAAAGCATTGATGTCTCACCACAGGAAGTACAGATAAACACTTTACCCTTACCACAACAAATAGAACACGATGATTTTTTTTACATAAAAATACAAAAATTTTCAACATTCACTTTAACATTAAAATACAAAGATACACAACATGAACATACTGCTAAATTATTTGTAAAAAATAAAAAAATACATTGGATTTGATTTTTGAATAAAAAATTGTACCTTTGCGTATCAAACTCAAAAAGAGAACAATTTAAGCGTTATGTCAAAAATATTGAAAGATGGGTTCTTGTGTACGATAACCGTACCTGTAAGCAAACAAGCAGAAGAAAATTGGTTGGAGTTAATCAATTTGCTAGCCATTGATTTAATTCCAGAGAATGTTTTTAGTGAACTTTCTGTGTCAAGAATGGATAAGAAGAATACGCCCAATGAACCCGATCATTCTTATTCTATCATCTTTAAATGCAAAGATGAAAAGCAAAGAGAGCGTTTCAAAAGAAAATGCTTACCCGCTGTGCAAGAATTTAACCAAAAATTACTGGGTGTAGCTGGATTCGTGAGTGAATTAGACAATTTATTAGCCTTTAAATTGCCTAACTAATTTTTAAAGCAAAATCTTGTAGCAATTGACAAATTTGAAGAATTTTTTGGGGGCTTGTGGAAAGGTATAAACTTATTCTATAGCCCCCAAAACTTCGGTGTCCTTGCACACCTAATATATTATTTTTTGCCAAAATCTGCTCAAAATCGGTTTGGTGTTTTTGATTTTGTAAGAAAAAAACGATATTTATTATAGACCGACAAGATTCGTCTGCATGCAAACGGTAAACGCTTGGGAACTTTTCCAGTGTTTGATACAACACCGTTGCATTTTGTTTTAATTTGGCGTTTGCAAATGCTACACCGCCTTGGCTGTCCAAATAGCAAAGCATGCGTTGCATAACATATATAGCAAAAACATTGGGCGTGTGGTAAACACCTTGATTGTTGATATAATTTTGCAAATTTAATACGTTGGGAATAGGCAATACACCCCTGCCCAGCAAATCTTTGTTCACAATATACACACACAAACCTGCAATACCAACATGTTTTTGTGTACCTCCATACAGCAAGGCAAATTTTTCAACAGGAATTTTTCTTGTCAGCCATTCAGAAGTCAAATCTGCCACCAAAGGCACGGCGGTATCTGGAAAATCTTGGTATTGTGTACCATATACGGTGTTATTCGCCGTAATGTGCAAAAAATCAAAGTCTTGGGGTATGTTTTTCAAAACAGGAATTTTAGCAAAATGCGCAGATTTTCCCGACGCCCATACATCAACAAAAAGCCCTGTTTTTCTAGCCTCTTCAATAGCCTTTTGCGCCCAAAGCCCCGTTTCCGCATACGCCAATCGCTTGCTTGACGTGTGCAAATTCAGTGCAGCAACCAAAAAACCCAAGCTGGCACCACCTTGTAAAAACAACACCGCATAATCTGCTGGAATATCCATCAATTTTCGCCAGCGATTTTCGCAATCCAAAACCATTGCTAGAAATTCCTCACTGCGATGTGGCAAATACAGCACAGAGCCATACTTTGGGAAATCTAAAATTGCCTCTTGCACTTCTGCCAAGACCAAATCAGGCAACAAACCCTGCGATGCGCCAAAAATAGAAATATTCACAGCGTAAAAGTATAAAAATTTAGACAAATAACGTACATTTGCAAGCAAAAATACCAAATGCGCCTCGCCTTTTCCGAAACCCAAGACACCATTTGCGCACCTGCTACCGCCATGGGCGTGAGCGCATTGGCAATTATTCGCATTTCAGGCAGTCAAGCACTGACTTGCGTAGCGCAGATTTTTTCTAAAACCCTACACGACAAAGCCAGCCACACCAGCCATTTGGGCTGGATTAGGCACCAAGGCAAAGATATAGACCAAGTGGTGCTGAGCATTTACAAAAATCCGCATTCATTCACTGGGGAAGATTTGATAGAAATTACCTCGCATGGCTCCCCTTATATTCAAGAGCAAATTTTGCATGCGCTACTCAGCCATGGCATACGCTTGGCAAAAGCTGGGGAATTTACCATGCGTGCATTTTTGGCAGGCAAACTGGATTTGGTGCAAGCAGAAGCCATTGCAGATTTAATCCACGCAGACAATGCAGCTGCCCACGAGCTGGCTATCGGAGAAATAAAAGGTGGATTTAGCAAAACTTTGCAAAAGGTAAGGCAAAACATGATAGATTTCTGCGGACTTTTAGAATTAGAACTAGATTTCAGCGGGGAAGATGTGGCATTTGCAGATAGAACTGCATTTTTAGCAGAAATTAACAATATTTACCAAACCATAGAACCACTTGTGGAATCTTTTGCTTGGGGAAATGCACTGAAAAAAGGCATTGCCGTTGCCATTATTGGCAAACCAAACAGTGGCAAGTCCACTCTACTCAACGCACTTTTGCAAGAAGAAAAAGCCATTGTCTCGCCCATAGCAGGCACCACCAGAGACTCCATAGAAGACGTATGGATTATAGAAGGCATTCCCTTTCGTTTGATTGATACAGCTGGACTTAGAAAAACACAAGATGAAATAGAAAACTTAGGCATTGAAAAATCTTACCAAAAAGCAGAAAGTGCATCAGTGCTTGTGTATTTGGCAGATGCCCAAGAAAACCCTGTAACAATAAACACTGAACTATTGGCATTACAGGAAAAAACAAAAACAAAAAAAGAGAATACCATACTGGTTTACAACAAAATAGACCTTTTTCCAGAGGCACAAACACAAGAAAGCCCATTGGCTTTGCACACCCTGCACATCAGTGCCAAAATGGGCAAAAATACACATAGCCTAAAAGATGCGCTATTCAACTGGGCAAAAACACAAACAAAGCATACAGGCGCATTAAGCAATGTGAGACACTACAACGCCTTGACAAACACCTTAAAATACCTCAAAGAAGTAGAAAAAGGCTTAAAAAATCAAGTGTCTGCGGATTGGTTGGCACTAGACTTGCGCATGGCACTGCATGAAATTTCTGAAATTACGGGAGCGGTTTCTTCCGAAGATATTTTAGACAGCATTTTTAGCAAATTTTGCATTGGGAAATAATTTTTATTAACTTTGCGGAGGAATACTATAAAAAATGAAACCATTCAAAATATTTAAAGTTGCAACGGCTATTTTTAGTCTTAGTTTGCTGGCTTGTGTAAAGGAAATAGGCAAGCTACCCAAAGACCCTGGTTTTGAAACCATTAGTTTTCGTTTTGATAACAACATCACGCTCAAAGAAGGACAAACGCCCGCTGATTTAAGTGCCAGTTTTGGAAATATTGGACGGCTAACCTTTGAAGGCAATGAAATAACAGAGCCAGTGCGCTATGAATTTGTAAATGGCGAAGGCGATGAACAAAATGCTTTATTTGCTATACAAGGGGCACAAGTCAAGTTGACAGATAAAGTGCCAAACACTCAGGTTTTAAATATTCGTGTAAAGGCAACTGATGCAAAGTCTTTGAGTATAGAAAAAGCCATTAAAATAGATGTGCAGCTAAATTCCAGTGTGATACTGCCAAATATGAATACAGACGCAGAAAATTACTACATACTGCCTTGCTCCTGTTTATTTAGCACAACACCTATTGGTGGTTTTTCGGGCGGGCGCAAAAGTCCAGAAATTATCATTGAAAATATATTTAATTTCACAACTGCGGGCATCAACATGGCACAGGTTTCTCCAGAAGATAAATTAAAATATGATGCTTGGGCTAATAAAAGTGCCAAATACTTTGCTATTTCCTTAGAGCGAGAAATTGGACTTGGTGGTAGAAATGCAAAGATACTGTTTTACAACGTACCCATAGAAAAAAATAGTATGAATGGTTACACAGCCGAAAGATTGAATAACAATAACCGATATATTACAATCAAATTTGCAAGCGGTGCTTTATCTACAGCACCAACACAATTAGGTGGTGATTTTGGGTTTTCCACCAAACCTTGGATGGGCTTTGATTTGAGTAATGAGAGCACCCCTTACAAGTATAAAATGTATATTTATTTTTTTAGTGCAGCCGTTAAATTTTTTCCCAATAATTTAGACGTAAATGAGGATTTTACTGTAATAGGCACACTAGACAACTTCCGAAACGGTTCTGGTTTAAATGCTGAACGCATCAAATTACTAGACTACAAAACCATAAAACTCACCTACACACCGAGTAACCCTCCTTTGGGCGGACCTTGCAATTAAAATAAACATAAACCATGATGTTCAATAAAAAAGCTACGCTTTTCGTTTCTTTATGCTTGCTCTTTGCTGGTGCTTGCAACAATGACAAGTTTGTAAAACCCAATAAATTGGTGT
>CANHHI010000124.1 GCA_947460225.1 Flavobacteriales bacterium | reverse complement strand
CAAAAACAAAATTCAAATTGTCAAAAATAAGTCCATTCTTGCAGTGCTTGAAAAATTTGAATTGGAAGAAAATGCTGAAGATGCGCTTTTGTCTATTCGCAGTACAGAACCTGCATTGCCTTTGAAGGTGTATCGGGGTTCTTTTCATGTTTTGGCAAAACATGGCGCAGGCATTCAGTTTGTGAATTATTTAGATGAATTGGATTATTTGGAAGGCGTGGTGCAGGCGGAGTCTGGTTTTGGCAAGCATGTAGAATTTTACAAGGCGCAAGCCATTATCAGCAGAACGTATTTGTATAGAAATTTTTACAAGCACCAAAAAGACAAAGCCAATGTGTGCGATGAAGTGCATTGTCAGGTGTATAAAGGCGTTTTGGCGGAAAGTCCAGATATTGTGCGTGGGGTGCATTGGACGGCAAACCAAATTTTGGTGGACGACAATAAAAAACCCATAGATGCTTTGTTTTTTTCCAATAGTGGCGGAGAAACAGTGAGTTCAGAGGATTATTGGACGGAAAAAATTCCCTACTTGCGGGCAGTCAAAGATGAATTTAGCGTAAATCAACCCAGTTACACTTGGCAAAAGAGCATTCCAAGGGTGGATTTTTACAAATACATTCGCCAAAAATTTCATGCGCATTTATCCGATGCAGAATTAGACACAAAACTCAAACACCAATTTGACAATAGAAAAATTTATTTAGGCGATAGCAGTCTTAAAATCCCTTTAAAAACCATACGCTGGGATTGGGCTTTGCGCTCCACTTTTTTTGTGGTAGAAAAACAAGGCGAAACCTTGCTTTTTAAAGGCAAAGGTTATGGGCATGGCGTGGGATTAAGCCAAGAGGGTGCCATGAATATGGCAACGCAAGGTTATGATTTTATGCGCATTTTGTCGCATTATTATCAAAATACACACCTTACCACCAAAAGCGAAATGGATTCGCTGTATTACAAGCGTTCTTTATAGATATAAGCCAATAGCGCAAGGGGTGCAAATACCATATTGGGTATCCAAACGGCTATTTTTGGGTCTAATCCTACGTTTATCATGGCTACATTTGACACTTGCATAATGAAAATATAGGTTACGGCTAAAAGCAATGCCATTGCCATGTTAAAGCCAGTGCCTCCACGCTTTTTCTTGGCGGAAAAAACCACACCAATCACAATTAAAATAAAGGTAGAAACAGGAAAAGCGTTTCTGCGGTAGAGTTCTGCGGTAAAGTGGTGTATGTTGTCGCTGCCCCGTTCGGTTTCTTCGGCGATAAATGTTGATAGCACAGGGCTGGTCATATTGGCAGCAATATCAAAGGTTTGCACAATATCTTTCGGATTAAAAGCAATGCTGGTGTCTAGGGTTTTACCCGTAAAAATCTCTTCTTTTTCATTGGCTAAATCATACGTTCTTTTGATGTAATCATTCAAACGCCAAGTATCGGTTTCTTTGTTATAGGTTGCAAAACTAGAAAAATACTCTACCACCAAATTTTTATTGGTATCAAATTGCTCCAATTTAAAATCCCGTGCTTCGTTGTATTCAAAATTAAAATAATCAATGCTTACGTAACTTCTTTTTACATATTCCTTGTGTACGTGGTCGTAGTGTTTTTTGAGCTGGCGAATATAGGTGCGCTCAAAATCAAACTTATAGGTCGCAGCCTTGGGTAGAATATAATGGTTGGAATATATGGTAAAACTGGTAACAATGACACTGCAAAACAAAAAGGGCATCATTAAGCGGTTGTAACTCATGCCCCCAGCCATCATGGCAATAATTTCCGAGTTGTTGGCAAGTTTGGACGTAAAAAAAACCACCGTAACAAAAATCAGCAAATTGCTAAACATGTGCGCATAAAAAAACATAAAAGGTATGTAATAATACACAAAAACCCCCCAAGCACTCATGTCCGCCGCTTTTACATCTTTAAAATTTTCCGATAAATCCAAAGACACCGCCAGTGCCATGATTATCAGCAATATAAAAAAGAATGTGCCAAAAAACTTGCCAATAATGTAACGGTCTAATTTTTTTATCATAATTATAACTTTTCACTGAGTTGTTTTACCATTTTTTCTTTCCAGGGCTTGAAATTATCTGCTAAAATTTCTTTGCGTGCCTCTTTCACTAGCCAAAGATAAAAAGAAAGATTGTGTAATGATGCAATTTGACCCGCTAAAAGTTCATTGCTCACAAAAAGATGCCTTACATACGCCTTGCTGTAAAAATTATCCACAAAGGAAGTGCCTTCTGGGTCTAGGGGAGAAAAATCTTCTTTCCATTTGGCATTTTTCATGTTCATGACGCCGTTTTTGGTAAATAACATGCCATTTCTAGCGTTTCTTGTTGGCATCACGCAGTCAAACATATCTATACCCATGGCAATCCCCTCCAAAATATTAACTGGCGTACCCACACCCATTAAATACCTAGGTTTTTCTTTGGGCAGCACTTGCAAAGCCACGTCTGTCATGTGGTACATGTGTTCTAAATTATCCGCCATGCCCCCAATTGCATTACCCGGGCAATCCATTGCCGCTACTTCTTCGGCGGCTCTTTTGCGCAAATCATCGTAGGTACTGCCTTGCACAATGGGAAATAAATTTTGTTCATAGCCGTACAGTCCAGTGGTTTCATTCATGCGCACCTTGCAACGGTTGAGCCAGCGCATGGTTCTGTCCAAAGAACGTTTGGCATAGTTGTACGTGCAAGGGTAGGGGGTGCATTCGTCCAGCCCCATGATAATATCTGCGCCAATCACCCTTTGAATGTTCACGGCGAACTCAGGGGTAAAAAAATGCTTAGACCCATCTATGTGCGAGCGAAATTCCACGCCGTCTTCGTGTATTTTCCGAATGCCTTTGAGGGAATACACCTGAAACCCGCCACTGTCGGTCAAAATAGGTCCGTCCCAGCCGTTGAATTTGTGTAAACCTCCCGCTTTTTTGAGTATATCTAGCCCGGGGCGCAAATACAAATGATAGGTATTGCCCAGTATAATTTCTGCTTTGATGTCGTTTTTCAAATCCTGTGGGTGCACAGTTTTCACGCTACCCACCGTGCCAACAGGCATAAAAATAGGCGTTTGAATTGTGCCGTGGTCGGTGATTATTTCCCCAGCACGTGCCGCACTGTGTGCGTCTGTTTTTTGGAGGGTAAATTGCAAAGGCATAATGGTCTAAAAATACCACAAAATTACGGATTTTTCCTGGAATATGAAAAAAATATTGTTTTTTCTGCACGAGATTGTGTTTAATGTCTTAACTTTGTGCTTAATTTTAAACTAAAACTATCAGCATCATGTTTATTTGGGTTATCATCATTGGATTTGCAATTGTGGGTTGGTACGTGCAGTATAAACTCAAATCAAAGTTTGAAGAATATAGCAAAAAAACTTTGCTTTCGGGTATTTCTGGACAAGAGGCAGCTGAGCGCATGCTCAGAGACAACAACATCAATGATGTGCGTGTGATTTGTGTGGAAGGTGAATTGACAGACCATTACAATCCTGCCAATAAAACGGTAAACCTAAGCAAAAACGTATATTATGGCAACAGTGCCGCTTCTGTGGCTGTGGCTGCCCACGAATGTGGACACGCTGTGCAACATGCAAAGGCTTATGCTTTTTTAAAGATGCGTTCGGCTATGGTGCCTGTGCAGGCATTGAGTTCACAAATTTTAAACGCTGTGATGCTTTTTAGCATTTTTGGGGGGTTGTTTGTGGGCGGTGGCAAAATGAATTATCAGTTGGTGATTTTAGTAATCATTGCTTGTTATTCCGTTTTTGCTTTGTTTAGCTTGATTACCTTGCCTGTGGAGTTTGATGCGAGTCATCGTGCTTTGGTTTGGTTGCAAAACAAAGGTGTTACTGGCAGAACCGAACACGCCATGGCAAAAGATGCTTTGAAATGGGCTGCCATGACTTATGTAGTAGCGGCGTTGAGCTCTATGGCGATGCTTGCCTATTATGTGATGATATTTATGAATGGTAGAAGAAATGATTAAGCACGGACATTGTCCGATTTAATCTGCACTGCGTGCAGGCAATGCAAACGCAAAACTTTTCATCGCAAAATAATCATGAATACATGAATAATATCGCCCACGGTTTAAACCGTGGGCTATGTGTTTGTTGCTTTTACCTTTCAAAATAAACGCCACAAAAACCACCAACACAATGGGGGCGTATGCAATACGCCCAAATGAAAACAAACAATGTCTGGTAGAGACAGGGCATGCCCTGTCTCTACCTATTTACGCATTTTTCCTGCATGCCTGCAAAACCGAAACCCACCTTGTGGGTGGGTTTCATCGTGGATTTAGGGTTTCACGTACACACCCCAAACGATTGTAAAATATAATGCCCACGCCTCGTCAGCTGGTGCGCATCTGCCGTATCTTTAAAACAGATTACACCGCAATTCATCTAGGTTGCAAGCAACGCACATCGTGCGTTTTAATCTGCCTTCGGCAGGCGATACACCGCCATTCATCTATGTTGCAAGCAACTTAGGCAAATTATCAGATTTTGTTTTTGGGAAAAAAATTTAAGACTATCTTCAACGAACGAAACGATGAATGAATGAGACAAAAACAAAACCCAACCTGACGACTTGTAAGGCTTGCATAGAAATACGCATCATTCAGCGTGTAAAACACGCCGCGGACAACAAACGCCGTAGGCGGGGTCGTCCGTCAGGTTGGGTTATATTT
>CANHHI010000123.1 GCA_947460225.1 Flavobacteriales bacterium | reverse complement strand
CCTTCGCCTTTTATGACCGATGATTTGCGGGAAAGAATGGGCAAAGCGGCTATTCAAGCAGTGAAAGCCATCAATTATGAAGGCGTGGGTACAGTAGAATTTCTGGTGGACAAACACCGGAATTTTTATTTCATGGAAATGAATACCCGCATTCAAGTGGAACATACCATTACGGAAGAAGTGATGGATATAGACTTGATTACAGAACAAATCAAAATAGCGGCAGGCGAAAAAATCAGTGGCGAAAATTATTACCCACGCTTGCATTCCATACAATGCCGAATAAACGCCGAAGACCCTAGCCATGATTTTAGACCCAATCCAGGCAAAATAACGCATTATCATGCGCCCGGTGGACATGGCATACGTTTGGATAGCCATGTGTATGCTGGTTACGTTATTCCGCCTTATTATGATTCTATGGTGGGCAAACTCATCACCGTGGCAAAAACACGAGCAGAAGCTATTGCTAAAATGGAGCGTGCTTTGGACGAGTTTATTATAGAAGGCGTAAAAACAACTATACCTTTTCACCAAAAACTCATGAAAAATGAAAGTTTTAGAAAAGGAAACTTTACCACAAAGTTTTTAGAAGACAACCCTTTGCACAAAGAATTATAAATCAAAAAACGCCCCAAAAGGGCGTTTTTTGATGTTGTTTATTTTGTTATTACTCTTGCGCCATATCTTCCATATCGTCTTGCTCATAAGTTTCCTCATCAATGGCAACATGTTGTTGTGGCATGGTTTGGGCAACTTTTTCAAGATTATTCAAACTTTCTTTAAAACTATCCAAAAGCATGCCTTTCATCATCAAACCAAACCAACGAATATAAGGATTAGCACCAAAACTATAGGTAAATGACCAAGTAATTTCTGTATGTGTAGCGTCTATTGCCTTAAATTCAATAAGCCCAGTAGCTGGATTATCCATACCATCAAAGCGCAAATTGTTTTGAATTTGTTTGCCGTGAATGCAATCGCTAAGCTCCATGCGACCTTTTCCGATGCTCGGATTTTCGCTGCTCCAAGAACGCCAAGCAACATTGCCTTTCGTATTTGGGCTCAGTGTTTCTTCCATATTCGGGTCTTGCATGCTCCAATAATCCCAATTTTTCCACGTGCTTACATCACTAGCCACCGCATACAAAGTATGCGCCTCTGCATTTAATGTTTGTGTGTAACTAACACTGCCTGGATCAGCAATAAAAAAGCCTCCAATGCCCAAAAAAGCGAGTAAAGCCAAAATGGCAATACCTAAGAATTTCAATACTTTCATCATAAATATATTTTAGGCAAATATAGTGCTTTTTTTACAACTTTTACTAACTTTGTGTAAAAATAAAAATGAAAAGGCTTTTATTTCTACTGGGGACAGTTTTATCCATGTTTAGCTTGTTTTTTTGTACGCAAAAAACACACCGAGAACCCATTGTAAGTCCATTTCAAGCATCTAATTTTTCTTGGCAAGAGGACTACATGGGTAGAAAATGCCATTTTTTCAGCATACAAGATGCCAATTTGGAGAAAAAATTAGGCAAACGTGCCCTTGAAGTGTTCAATCAAGCGGAAATAACCTTTGCTGAAAACCACCAAGTGCGCATCAATGAAAATATATTGCAGGGCTTTGCGTTTGAAACGCCACAAAACGGATTGCTTTGGGCTTGGCAACAAGAAGAGCAGCCCATACACGTGGGGTATTTTTTTTGGGAGCAATACGGCGTGCTCTATACATTTAATTTATACTTAAAATCTATGGAAATCAAAGAAGGTGGGCAAGCGCAGGCAAGTTTCACATTGGCAAGAAAAATAGACGAGCAAACAGAAAAAGCAGAAACATTGCAAGCACTTTTTTATCTAAAAAACTAAACCTATCGCCATGAAAAAACACATTTATATTGTATTAAGTCTATTTTGCCTAACCTCTTTGTGGTTTTGTGAAAACAAATACCAACAAACAGCACTTGTGCAATGGCAAGCAAATGGTTGGTATGCGCCTGATTTTAACACCTGGGTACATGATTCCACAAGTGCTGTAAACTATTTTTTAGCAGACAATACAAACCTTGAAGCATTCAGAGTGGATAAAAAAGGGATTTTGTTTCCGTTTAGCCGTGCCTTATTTTTTGCTTATCAAGCGCAGGAAGACTTTGCATTTAGCGTACCTGTGGATATGCAAGAAAATCCCGATGGCAAAACTTTGGTCTTTCAATTTTTAAAAGCAAATAAAGATAGCATTTGGGTGAACCAAGAACAAGAAACAAAAATATACCTTGCGGTCAAATCTTTCACCAACCTTTACCAAAATAAAAAAATCCATTTGGTGTATGATGAAAATCCCCGAGGGTTTGACGATAGATTGATGAACGAACTTGTTCATGTATTTAATGGCAAAAGTATTACCCTACTGGCAAATGATCAAATTCAATTGGACAATAATATTATCCCTGTTGCCTCAGACACAACAATTGCCAACAAAATCTATCAACAAAGATTGGCATATAGCGAAAACAAAAAAACACTGCATGATTTTGTAACCCTCAAAGAATTTACAAGAGCGCAAAGTGCATTGGGTTTTGTGTTGCAGGGCAATAAACAACAAGCTAAAATTGCAGAAATTACTTGGAAAGACGTGCAACCCAATAAACACTTTGCGGTTTATCTACACAGCGTAAATATAGACAAAGGCGTAAAACTACGCCTGCAAGATTTAGACAAGTCAGAAAACCAAATTTGGGCAAACACCAATTTACAAATGCCTTTTTATTTGGTGCATTAACCAATAATTTTGAGCTTGGCAAATTTGAGTAGCAATTGCTTATTGCCCACCGCAGGAAAAAATATCATAGCTTTGTCTTGCTCTATTTGCAAAATTTTGCCCTTGCCAAAACGGCTATGTTCCACCTGCATACCCACCTGAAAAGCATTTGAATCTGTTTCAAAATCGCCTACTTCTGCCACAACAGCGGGCTTTGTGCCAGCCGTTTGCAAACGCAAAAATTTGCCATGCACTTGGGTTTTAGTCAGTCCTGTGTGTTCTTGTTTAGCCGTTTTTTGGGCGTGGTTCAAATAAACAGGGTCAATTTCTTTTAAAAATCGGCTGGGCTGGCATTGCACCACCTGTCCCCATTTGTAGCGTTGCAGGGCAAAACTCAAATGCGCCTTTTGCTTGGCTCGGGTGAGTGCCACATAAAACAAACGCCTTTCTTCCTCCAAATCCGCACGGCTATTCATGGACAACTGCGAGGGGAACAGATTTTCCTCCAAACCCACAATATAGACATAATCAAACTCCAAGCCCTTGGCGTTGTGTATGGTCATCAAAGACACTTTGTCTTTGTCTTCCTCGGTTTCTTTGTCGGCATCGGTGAGCAAAGCCACATCTATCAAAAAGTCCGCCAAAAAACGCTTTTCATTTGGAGGCGTTGCCGCCACAAATTCTTTAATCCCATTGAGCAATTCTTGCAAATTTTCATACCTGCTCACGCCTTCTGGGCTTTTGTCTTGAAACAGCTCCCTAAGCATACCACTGTGCTGGGCAATTTGCGTTGCCATTTCATAAGCGTCCAATTCTTGCATTTGCAAAGAAAAAGCCTGTATCATTTTGGTAAACTCCTGCAATTTATGCACCGTACTGCTCACCAATTTTATGGGATACAATTGCGGATTTTCAGCCACTTCCCAAAGACTCACTGCATGAGCATTTGCCGCCTGCACCAATTTTTCCAAAGTGGTATCGCCAATGCCCCGCATGGGATAATTCACAATACGCTTGAAACTTTCTTCATCGTTTACGTTATTGCTCAAACGAAAATAAGCGAGCAAATCTTTGATTTCCTTGCGTTGGTAAAAAGACAAGCCCCCATAAATTTTATAAGGAATATTGATTTTGCGCAAACTTTCCTCCAAAGACCTGGACTGGGCATTGGTGCGGTACAAAATCGCAAATTGATCGTGTCTCAATTGCTTATTCATTTTTGTTTCAAAAATAGACTCTGCCACTACCCTACCCTCGTCATTGTCGGTGTAAGCCTGCACCACATCTATTTTATCGCCTTGCGGGTTGCTCGTCCAAACCTTTTTGGGAATTTGGTTTTCATTTTTGGCAATCACCCCATTGGCAGCCTCCACAATATTTTGGGTACTGCGGTAGTTTTGTTCTAATTTATAAATTTTATAATTGGGGTAATCGTTTTTAAAATTCAAAATATTTTCAATATCCGCACCCCGAAAACCATAAATAGACTGGGCATCATCGCCCACCACACATAAGTTTTGGTGCAAAGCGGAAAGTTGCTTAATCAAGACATATTGTGAATAATTGGTATCTTGGTACTCATCAACCAGCACAAACTTGAATCGCTCCTGATAACTGCGCAAAACCTCTGGGAATTTCTTAAAAAGCACGTGCGTTTGAAAAAGCAAATCATCAAAATCCATAGCCCCAGAGCGAAAACAACGGGTTTCGTATTGTTTATAGATTTCCCAAAGTCTCGGTTTGGAGCTTGCCGCATCTTGGCTGAGCAATTGGTTGTCTTGGCTGTATGCGTGTGCGTTTAACAAATTATTTTTAGCATCAGAAATCCTTGCCAAAACCGTTTGTGGCTTATAAATTTTTTCGTCTAACTGCATTTCGTCCAAGATAGATTTGAGCAAACTCTTGCTGTCTTGGCTGTCGTAAATGGTGAAATTATAGCTATAACCCAATCTATGCGCCTCTTG
>CANHHI010000122.1 GCA_947460225.1 Flavobacteriales bacterium | reverse complement strand
TTTTGGGTGGTGGACATGATTTGGTTTTGGCGCAATTGGCAGCTTATCAAAAATTAGAAAAACATTATCATTGGCTGAATATAGATGCGAAAATAGATGTTTTTGGAAGAAAACCCGTGCGCTCGGATAATTTTCTGCATCAATTTTTTCAAAACAATAAATTTCTTAGTAAATATACCCATTTGGCGCATCAATCTTATTTAAATCAAGTTGATTTTTTAGATGCTCTTAGAGCGCAAGGCTCGGAAATTCTTAGGTTGGGTTGGATACGAGAAGATATCAAAGAAGTAGAGCCTTATATTCGTTCTGCCGATGCTTTGTCTTTTGATATACACGCCATTCGGGCAGCTGATGCACCAGCAAGGGCTCATTTTTTGCCCAGCGGTTTATTTGCCGAAGAGGCTTGTAAAATAGCGCATTATGCGGGTATGAGTGAAACCCTTAGCAGTGCTGGGTTTTATAATTTAGACCCTATCTTAGACCAGCAGGGGCAAAGTGCGGTGCTTTTTGCACAAATGGTTTGGCATTTGCTGACGGGTTTTTTTAGCCGTAAGGGCGATTTTCCTTTGTCGGATTTATCTACTTATACCACCTATCACGTGCATTTGAGTGTGCCCAATAGAGATTTAACGTTTTATAAAAGCCCATATACAGGTCGGTGGTGGATGACCTTAGACGGAAATGCACCCATAGCCTGTTCTTATAAAGATTATCAAGAAGCGTTGCGTGATGAAATACCTTGGCGTTTTCTGTCCTTATTTGCGAAAAATTAGCCTAACGCTACTTTTTTTTGGCACCTTGTTTTCGCAATCTAGGGTGTCTTTTTTTCATGCTCTATACGAAAAAGGCTTGTACAATCCATCGGCTGTGGTTGATGAAAGTGCGAGCATTTCTTTTGTGCATAGAAATCAATGGGTAGGTGTTGCTAAAAACCCCAAGACTTTTGCCATGCACACGCAATTTTATTTGGGAGATTTTACGAAAGTGCCCTTGGGACTTGGTATATCTTATCAAAACGATGCTTTGGGCAGTCTTTTAACGCAAAATTTACAATTGGCTTTGGCATATAAAACAGATTTTATGCCTAAAAAAGCTGGATTTTTTGCTTTGGGCGTTTCTATGCTTGCAGATTTTTCAAGGTATAACGACGCATTTTTATTCCCCAACGGTACAAATTTTGAACCTTTGCTTGCGCAGTATAAAAATACCCAAAAAATGGATATGGCTTTGGGTATTCAATATAAAGCCTACCAAGATTTGTTTTCGCTAGGATTTTCGGCGCAAAGGTTCTTGGGTTTTGAAAAACCGCTTTTATCTGCTTTTGCGCAATATCAACTGAACTTGCAAAACAAAGAAACTTTACTGTCCACACAACATGTTTTGCGCTTTAAAGCCCAAGTGTTTAGCGATACCCAAAACCAAACCTTTGATGTGGCTTCGGATTATTACCTCATGCGTTGGGTTTATTTGGGTGTATCTTACCGTTATTATGCTGGATTTGGGTTTTACCTTGGTTTGGAGAAAATGCAAAAAATAGCTTACCAAAAAAACTTACTTTGGCAATTGGGTTATGCGTATATTCCTATGCAAAATAAAAACGGCTTGTTGCACAAAGGTTCGCATGAAATATTTTTTCGCTTATCTTTTTCCCGAAAAAATATATCCAGAGATAATTACTCCGAAGACCAAGACCCTACGGGCGTAGAAAGTTCTAGGTATCATAAATATCCTTAAATGACAGAAATTTTACAAAATAGATACATTTTATTTTTTTTATCCATAAAATAGTTTAATTTTGTACTTGATTTGCCATATTCAAATGATGAAACAACGAATAAAAAACATTGGAATTTTACTAGTGCTACCTGTACTGGTGGCTTCTTGCCAAACACGTGCCAAAGGAGATGTGGTCGGTATTCAAGGTAGAAAATCCTTTTATCCAACAACACCCGTTGGCATGGTAGCTATACCTGGCGGAAACTATGAAATGGGCAATAGCGAAGAAGATATTGCTGCGGCAAATATTTCTAAGAAACGTGCTGTTACAGTGAGTTCTTTTTATATGGACGAACTGGAAATGAGTAACAATAAATACCGTCAATTTGTATTTTGGGTTAGAGATTCTGTGATTAGAGAATATGCAGCAGCCTCTGGCTACATTTACCGAGAGGAGTTTTATGTTGTTACAGATAAAGAGGGCAGAGATTTGGTAAAAGATTTGGGTAAGGAACAATATCCGATCAATTGGAAAGTTGGTTTTGATTTTAGAAAATCAGACAAACTTGACCCAGATTCAAGGGGTGCCATAGAGAAAAACTTTTATTTTACACAAGGCAAAGCAGCAAACGTTGCAGGTTCTTCGATAGATGCAGAAAAATTAAACTACCAATATTATTGGATAGATTATCAATCAGCCTCTGCGTCTAGTAAAAATATGGGGTCTGTTCCTTCTTCAGATACATCTGCTGGCGTTCAGCCCTTGGGTATCAAAAAGACTTTCCAAGATTTGGACAAGTTTGTTTATAAAGAAGTGGTATCTATTTACCCAGACACTTTGGTTTGGCTAAAAGATTTCCCTGGTTCTTTTAATGACCCTTTGTTGGAGCAGTATTTTAGCCACCCAGCTTACGATGAATATCCTGTTGTTGGGGTGTCGTGGAGGCAAGCTAGGGCTTTTTCTTATTGGAGAACCAGTTTTACAAATTCTTACAAAAAAAATTCAGGAGCTTATGCAGAGCAACGTTTTCGTTTGCCTACGGAGGCTGAATGGGAGTGGGCGGCTCGTGGTGGCGTTGAAAACAGCCCATATCCTTGGGGTACGCCTTATGTAAGAGATAAAAAAGGTTGTTTTATTGCCAACTTTAAACCGTATAGAGGTCGTTATTCTGGTGAAAACGGCATGGTGCTTGTGCCTGTGGATAATTATCCGCCTAACCAATATGGTTTATACAATATGGCTGGTAACGTTTCTGAGTGGACTTCTGCAACTTTCCATGAATCGGCTTATGAATTTGTGTTGGATATGAATCCAAACTTGGAGTACATGACCAAAGAGGAAGATGCTTTGCCTTTGCGCAGAAAAGTAGTTAGGGGAGGTTCTTGGAAAGATATATCTTATTTTTTACAAACAGGGACACGTTCTTATGAGTATGAGGACACCGCTAGAAGTTATATTGGATTTAGAATGGCTAAATCGTATTTGGGGGTACTTACCAAAAATGTTAAAAAATAATTATTATAGGCTTAAAATAAACTAAATTATAAAAATATGAGTCAAAAAAAATCTGTTTTTGAGACCAAGAAGTTCAAAAACTTTATGAAGTTTGTGTATGGCTTTGGTGGAGCTATTGTTATCGTGGGTGCGATGTTTAAAATTACCCACTGGCCAGGTGCTACGGAAATGCTCGTTGCTGGTCTATCTACGGAGGCATTGATTTTTATTTTGTCTGCATTTGAGCCTTTGCACGAAGAGGTGGATTGGAGCATTGTATATCCAGAACTTTCAGAAGAGGGAGCTGTATCAAAAAATAGAAAACCTAGTCAAAATAAAGGTTTAACGCAAGAACTAGACAATATGCTTGGTTCTGCGGGTATAGACGCTAAACTCATACAAAGTTTGGGCGAAGGCATGAAGGCTATATCTCAACAAGCTGATACGCTAAAAGAAGTGGGCAATGTTGGTTTGGCAAGTAAGGCTTTTGCGGAGCGTTTAAACCAAGCTACGGATAAAGTTGGTCAAATTGCAGAATCTTCTGATAAAATTTCTGCGACTTTTTCGGAATTGGCAAAATCAAAAACAGATGCCAAACGTTTTTCAGATGCTGTTTCACATGTTTCAGATAACTTGGAAGCACTTGCAGGCACGTATCAAAAACAATTGAAAGTTGTCAGCAAAAACGTTGAAAACAGTGCGATTTCTACGGAGGAATTTAAAGTGCTTGTAGATAATTTAAAACATAGCCTGAAACAATCTAATGCGTATAAAAACAATTTAGATGATTTGGTACATAATTTAGATGCTTTGAATGGCATGTATGAAAAAATGTTGCAAGACTTAAAAACAGGCAATGAAGAAAAACAAAGAAGTATTTTTAGCACACTTTTTGGTTTTTCAAAAAAAAATAAGAAATAATTTTACGATAATATAGACTTAAACTCTAAGGGAAATGGCAGGAGGAAAAGAAACCCCAAGGCAGAAAATGGTTGGCTTGATGTATTTGGTGCTTATGGCTTTATTGGCTATGAATGTATCCAAAGAGGTCTTGGACTCTTTCATTAAGGTTAACGATAGCCTTACAGAAACCAAATTGGCTACAATAACAAGAAACCAGTCTATTATCAATGGCTTGTCTAGTAAAGTTGCGGAAAGACCAGATGATAAAATTTGGTTGAAAAAAGCCCAACAGATTCAAGACCAAGCTGCCGAATTGGTTAATTATCTTGAAACTACCAAAGCGCAGGTTATATCTAGGACTTTGGACTTGCCTATGGATAAAATCATTGGTAAATTGGGAGACTATGATACGTCTGTTGATATGTCTCACTTGTCTTCCATAGACAATTACGATGTGCCAACTATGGTACTTGGTTTGGCAGAGCCTGCGAGTCCAGAAGAGGGGGAATACAAAGCCTTGACTATTCAAAAGAAGTTAGAAAAATTTTCCACAGATATGCAAGCCATGATAAAGTCTCCATTTAAAGATATGGACGATCAAATCAAAGCGGATATTAAGAAAACTTTTACTTTTGATGA
>CANHHI010000121.1 GCA_947460225.1 Flavobacteriales bacterium | reverse complement strand
GGTGTACGTGAGACTTTTACAGTGCGTAAAATGTCTGGTAGCGTAGGTGTGGAAAGAATTTTCCCTATCTGTTCTCCATTTTTGGAAGATGTTAAGGTGATTAAACACGGTAAAGTGCGCAGAGCTAAATTGTTCTATGTGCGTGACTTTAAAGGTGCTATTAAAATCAAAGAAAAAAAGTTTTTCAAGCACAAAACACCAGCGACCAACGCTTAAAAATTATACAAACAATAATCAACGTAAAACATTTGTTTTGCGTTTTTTTTTATTTTGATGCAGACGAAAAAATACTATTTCGCCCTATACAAACCCTACGATATGCTCTCGCAGTTTAGTAGAGAGGAAAACAGCACGGCTAAAACTCTGCTAGACCTAGATTTTGTATTTCCAAAAGATGTATATCCAATAGGCAGGCTAGACAGAGACAGCGAAGGTTTGCTTTTACTCAGCAATGACAAAGCTCTGGTGCATAAAATGCTACACCCTGATAATCACGTGGCAAAAACATATTATGCCCAAGTGGAAGGGGAAATCCATGAAAAAGCCTTAACACAATTAAGGCAAGGCGTGCAAATTAAACTAGATACGGGTTTTTATACCACAAAACCAGCAGGTGCTGAAAAAATAGAGACGCCGATTTTACCAGAAAGAGTGCCCCCTATTCGTGAGCGTAAAAACAAGCCCACAAGCTGGGTAGAAATGAAATTGCATGAGGGAAAAAATCGCCAAGTGCGCAAAATGCTTGCTGGCGTTGGTTTTCCTGTGTTGCGGTTGGTTCGGGTGCAAATTGGCGGTATTTTGCTGGCTGAAATGAAAATTGGGCAAGTAAATGAATTACCTGCCCAATGCTTATTTTTTTAGTGTGTTTAGAACAACAAACCTGTTAGCAATGAAAAAAAAACAGTGAGTATGGTTCTCAGAAAATACTTTATTATTAACATCTTTTGCAAATTTTTATGCAAAGATATTAAAAAAATCAAACAAAAACTATGGAATTATTAAAAAAATTAACGCAAGTGCAGTCGGTTTCTTCTGACGAAAGTCAAATTGCCGATTTTATTGTAGCTTATGTTTTGGCAAACCAAAAAAAATGGCAATGTGTGCCGAAAATTTATACAGGTGATGCGTTTCAGGATAATGTTGTGCTGGTGTTTGGTGAAAAACCTAAAACAGCAGTATATGCACACACCGATACCATTGGCTACATCTTGGGTTATGACAATGAACTCACGCAAGTTGGTGGCGTGCCTTACGTGGCAGAAACCCCACTAGTAGGTCAAGATAGCCATGGGCTAGTTTTTGGGAAAACGGCACTTTTAGAAGAGATGCTAGGCGAAAAAAAGAAAAGCACCTGCATTTTTGACAGTGAGAGAACTGTGGAAGTGGGTACCATGCTAAGTTATGCACCTATTTTTGAACAAGAGCAAAATATGATTCATGCCAATTATTTGGATAACCGTGTGGGTATTTATTTGGCACTGAAATTGGCAGAAACCATGCAAAATGGTGCGCTTGTTTTTAGCACGTATGAAGAGCACAACGGCGGTAGCGTGGGATTTTTGGCAGATTTTTTGTGGAAAAACCATGGCATTCGCCAAGCCTTGATTGCTGATATTACCTGGGAAAGTGCACACATTAAATTGGGGGCTGGTGCGGTGGTTTCCCTGCGAGATGCCAGCATTCCTAGACGAAAATTTTTAAATCAAATACTTGATTTTGCAAAAGAAAGTGGCATTCCTTTTCAGAAGGAAATAGAAAAATCTGGGGGTTCGGACGGCAGTTATTTACAAAAGTCAAATGTGCCTGTGGATTGGTGTTTTGTGGGTGTGCCAAACCGAAACACGCACAAGCGTCCAGAGAGTGTAAACAAGAATGACTTAGACAATTGCCTAAAATTATATCAATATCTATTGGAGAAACTTTAATAAACTGACAAATTTTGTCAAAAAACCTGACAAAAATAAATATTTTTAATTTTGGCACGATATTTGCAGTAAGATTATAAAACCAAGAACTATGAGTAAGATAATTGGCATTGATTTAGGAACGACAAACTCTTGTGTGGCTGTAATGGAGGGAAATGAACCCGTTGTTATTACAAACGCAGAAGGAAAAAGAACGACACCATCTATTGTGGCGTTTGTGGAAGGTGGGGAACGCAAAGTGGGCGACCCAGCGAAAAGACAGGCGATAACCAACCCAGAAAAAACGATTTATTCCATTAAACGTTTTATGGGCAGTGGATTTGATGAGTCCAAGGCGGAGATGTCTCGTGTGCCTTATAAAATGGCAAAAGGAGACAACAACACCCCAAGGGTGGACATAGACGGCAGGCTTTATTCTGCACAGGAAATTTCTGCGATGATTTTGCAGAAAATGAAGAAAACTGCTGAGGATTACTTGGGTACAACGGTTACCAGAGCGGTAATTACTGTGCCTGCTTATTTTAACGATGCACAGCGTCAAGCAACTAAAGAAGCTGGCGAAATTGCTGGCTTGAAAGTAGAGCGCATTATCAACGAACCTACTGCTGCTGCCCTAGCCTATGGCTTGGACAAAAAAGGCACAAACCAAAAAATTGTGGTGTTTGACTTTGGTGGCGGAACGCATGATGTGTCTATTTTGGAAATTGGCGATGGCGTTTTTGAAGTGTTATCAACCGATGGGGATACGCACTTGGGCGGTGATGACGTGGATAACGTGATTATCACTTGGCTTGCTGATGAATTTAAAAAAGAAGAAGGCGTTGATTTAACCAAAGACCCTATGGCTTTGCAACGCTTGAAAGATGCTGCGGAAAAAGCGAAAATAGAACTTTCTTCTACCACCAGCACGGAAATTAACTTGCCTTATATTTTCCCAGTGAATGGCGTGCCTAAACACTTGGTGAAATCTTTGTCTAGGGATAAATTTGAGGTGTTGATTGCGGATATTGTGAAGCGCACCATTGCGCCGTGTCAGTCTGCGCTTAAAAATGCCAATTTATCAACTAGTCAAATTGACGAGGTGATTTTGGTGGGCGGTTCTACACGTATTCCTGCGATACAAAAAGCTGTGGAAGACTTTTTTGGCAAAAAAGCCAATAAAAGCGTAAATCCAGATGAAGTGGTTGCCGTGGGTGCCGCTATTCAAGGTGCTGTTTTGACAGGTGAGGTAAAAGACGTGCTTTTGCTAGATGTTACGCCACTTTCTTTGGGTATTGAAACCATGGGAGGCGTGATGACTAGATTGATTGAAGCCAATACAACGATTCCAACTAAAAAATCGCAAGTATTTTCAACGGCTGCAGATAATCAACCTGCTGTGGATATACACGTGTTGCAAGGCGAACGCAGTATGGCGGCGGACAACAAAACTTTGGGACGCTTCCAACTCAACGATATTCCAGCAGCACCAAGAGGTGTACCGCAAATTGAGGTAGCTTTTGATATAGATGCAAACGGCATTATGCACATTTCTGCCAAGGACAATGGCACAGGTAAGGAGCAATCTATTAAGATACAGTCTTCGTCTGGGCTTTCTAAGGAGGAAATAGAAAAAATGCGCAAAGATGCAGAGTTGCACGCAGAAGAAGACAAAAAACGCAAGGAAGAGGTGGAAAAACTCAACCAAGCCGATGCGCTCGCTTTTCAAATGGAGAAAGATTTGAAAGAACATGGCGATAAATTGCCAGCTGAGAAAAAACAGGAAATTGAAACTGCCTTGGCGGAATTGAAAGTGGCTCACGCTGCGCACAATTTGGCGGATTTAGATGTGGCTATGGAAAAACTCAATACCTTGTTTATGGATTTGGCGGCTGTGATGCAACAAAACCCAAATGCAGAGGCAAACACAGGAGCAAGCGATAGCCACAGCGATGTGAAAGATGCAGATTTTGAGGAAGTAAAATAATACACAAAACCTTATCAAGAAAAAACCGAGCTTTTAGCTCGGTTTTTTTATATTACAAAATTCAACTGTGTAGCAGTAAAGCATCTCTGATGCCTTAGGATTTGTGTTCCAAAGTAATGGTGTATTGCAAAGCAATGGTTCTAGGAGATTCCATTTTAAGTGGTCTTAGTGAATACTGCCTGTTGAGCACATTGTTCACCACAAGGCTTAAACGACCGCCTTTTTTACCAAATTCATACGCCACACGTGCATCTAAAATAAAGTTGCCCCTATTGCCATTTTTCCACCATTCATCAAAAACCAAAGGAGGAAACACCTGCTGGTTGCTATAATCTACAATACCATCTTGCGTATAGGTTTCTAAATTATCGATAGCAATATCTACGTTTTCCATTTTACCAAAGAAACGTCCACTCAAACCCACGGCAATGTTTGCCCAAGCGTTTTGTGTGTGTTTAAAGCTGTAATCCACATCAAATTTAAAAGTATTTAAAAACCTATATTTTAAATAATTCTGTTCTTTGTTTCGGCTAGTATTGCTAAATGTTAAATCTTTTCCCTCATCATCCGTTGCGTAAACTTCATCTGGATTTTGGTTCAGCGGAAGTAAATAAGTATAACCTCCCATGAGTGTCAATTCATGTTGTTTTTGGCTATCTAACTTTGCTTGAATATAAAACGAAGCATCTACACCCGACACGGTAGAATGACCCGTATTTAAAAACTTAAAGCCTGCAAAGGGTAATTGAGTAAGGCTAAACGGAGCCCATATTCCAAATAGATATTCTATGGTGTTTCTGTAAATAGAATGAAACCCTGCTACATCTATGTACCCCATGACCGCATCGCCAAATTTCAAGCCCTGTTTCCAAGCTAATTCAAAAT